>DASUZI010000220.1:0-2728 GCA_036376955.1 Nitrososphaeraceae archaeon | reverse complement strand
TTCAGTCTCTTCTACCTCATCAGTCTGTTGATCTTCAGTCTCTTCTACCTCATCAGTCTGTTGATCTTCAGTCTCTTCTACCTCATCAGTCTGTTGATCTTCAGTGTCTTCGGATTCCAAGCTAAATTGACCTGTGTCTTCCTCATTTTCTTTGCCATTATCATTATCATCCTCTCCTATAAAACCAGCAAATTCATCTCTTCCACCATCATCCTCACCTTGGGCTTGAATTGGAGGAACTTCTAAAAAAATAGAGTTATTATTGTCGAAAGAATTTGTAGAACTTTTAAAAGGAGAACCGGTAATCAAAAGTATACAAATAAAACTGATTAAACTTATTATTACTAATAAATTCGGTCTTTTCAAAATTTACCTATTAAATTATATTGAATTATCTAATAAAATAGTTTTAAAAAATTGTTTAAGTATAATAATTAGAAAAAAATTATACAAAAATTTTATAGTGTATGAGTAGAGAAATCTTAATTTATTTATCCTTCTTTTATGTGGGATCGAATCTATATTATCATTCTCAATATTCATTTTCAATATTTGTCCATCCTTCTACAACTTGAACATTGCCATCATCTGTTGAAAGTTTCCATGTTCTTTGGGATATAACCTTAGATTTTAACTTCTCTTTGAAATATTATTATTTAAATTATTTACTTGAACTACAAAATTGTGTCAAAATCAATTCACACACCTCCGAGCCCATATATTAGTAGGGTTCAATAACATTTTTGAATGATACATTAGGAATAAATCACATTATATGAAGTATTTTTATATTATACTATGATACATAGAGGCAAAGTAGTAGTTGAAGCATTAACGATATTGATCGAGATTATTTGATAAAACAATAAAAAAACAAATAATAAAAGACTCTAATTTACAATTATTTTTTATACCATCAATATTATTTCAACATCAATATTCATCATTCATAAAAATATCAATAGAGAAAGATGAAAGAATAGAACATCTAGATAGTTAAAGACCTAATAAAAATAATACAGATCATTGATTTTACATTTGAAAGGATATTAATAATCCTTCACAAATTGCAAAAATGATATGAATTGATTATTCCTTTGCACAAATAATATTAAATAAGACAACAATAACAACAATAAAACGATTAATTAATATTTCAAATAAAATATTTAGATAATTTTAATCCAATTACTTTACATTACACAGACATAAAAAAAATACTATGGAACAGATTCGAAATTTATTTAATCAAGAATTAGTAAATTTATTTTTGTTATAAAGAATTTTGGCACACTGAAAAATATAGAAAGAAAATTTTGATGGTGTACCCAATAAGATGGAAAAGATATGACTCAGGTATCATCCATCTTATAATCATTACATAATTTCTTGTGTTATGATATAACTATATGGGTTTTGTATTATTTATTATATTTGGTAATTCTATTAAATCCTAATAAGCAAAAAAATATATAAAAAGTTTAAATTTAATAATTATAAATTAGTCTTCTATTTTTAAATTTAAGAAGGTAAAATAGATGATGATATGGGGATCTCCGTAAAGTCAACATGATTAGATTGATAGAGTTACCTGAGTTTCCATCAATTTTTTACCTATTTGTAATATTATAATAAGATAATTAATAAATAAGTTTATTGGTTAAAATTTTTAGGCGCCGAAAAATAAGTAACGAATGCAAGATAATAAAAGAAAAATTAAATAAAATATTCGGATGGAAGAGGATCTACTTTTTATTATATACATTTGATAATTAATAAATAAATAATTGCAGGTAATAGGAGGTGATATCCAACAATAAGGTTAAAAAAATTTTATTAGTAGATGATGAACCGGATATTACTTTTACAATAAAGAATATGTTATACAATACTGGATTCGAAATACATACATTTAATGACCCTATTACACCTTTAAAATTATATAGAAGAAATTTTTATGATCTAGTAATTCTTGAGATCAAGATCCCAAATATGGACGGATTTGAATTATATATTAAAATAAAAGAAATAGATCCTACTGTAAAAATTTGCTTTTTAACTGCAATTGCAATCTTTGACGAAGAATCTAGAAAATCCCGACCTGAAGTTGATAGAATAATTACCGAAGAATGTTTTATTCAAAAACCAATCACAACTGAAGATCTAATTAAAAAATTAATAGATATAATGAATACGGACATGATTACTATGCCTATATGAAGAAAGAATCGGATGTTTTAGGTTATTCAATGGTTGGATCCATAGCACAGGAATTAACATTCAACATCCTTACAAACTTGATGATTGGGTTACTGATGCTTCTCATTGTGCCCCTTCTGATAGATCATTTTATCCATCTGATGAATTGTTAGCCCAATTTAATGATTTAAAGGGAACTGAGGATGAAATAAAAATGTGTTTGTTCCTTATCAATTCCATGACGATTGGATAAAACAAAATCTGCTGTTTACAATGAAATATTGCATCACTTCACTTACCTTCCACGAAACTTCTGCCAAAGCAAATAGATGAAATGAAAAATTGGATTTCAACTAAAACCTGTGTCAAAATGTTTAAAAATGCTTCTGCTGTATTAAGTGAATCTTCATATTTGACAATAACCGAGCCTGTATCGTATATTGTGATGGATCCTATTCATTTTGATACGGAGTTTGAGTGTAAATTTTTTATTATTTTCTATCTTTTATTATGACATGAAGGCAGCTGT
>DASUZI010000219.1:0-30410 GCA_036376955.1 Nitrososphaeraceae archaeon | reverse complement strand
TGTACCGTAACCTGTGCATATTGTATGTATTTCAGATTTATATACCATAGATCTAATGATTTCTCTGCGACAAATATATTTCTCTCCTTAGAACTGTGTATACCCCGTACAAATTTGTGAATTGGTTCAATACAGATCTATAACCAGAAATGTTGATAACCCATACCACAACATAACTTCTTTTTTTGATCCTTAAATGGTTTCAATGTGTTGGACGTATTTCTTATTTAGACTAAGAAAATACAAATACAGAGTACATAACTATAAAGTGAATGTTCTATTTCTTTCAAATAATCAAATGGTTATTAGATCAGAAATAGGACATGTACAGCTAAAACCATTTATTTAAGGCAACATGTCGAAAATACCACAGATTTGTAAAGATTATAGCATTATATGTTTCACTACATAACTAATTTATCAACTTCTTAAAAACTTTACTCGAAATAATAATTAAGTACTGAATTTCATGACAAGTGAATGTAATCTATGTTTTAAATACAGAAAAGTACTGGCTTGAAGATACCATGTAGCGCTATCTGTCCATATTTATGTTATCCATATTTGCTTAATAAAAGATGAATAAAAATTCTCTACTGCACAGATATTTTTCTTCAGAAATGTAGATCAAGTACCAATTTGTGAAGTGGTTCAATTACAATCAATATCTAAACATGTTTGCAACCTGTTGGAACCATAGTCGCATCTATTAAAGACAGAAATTCTTTGTCTGTAAAAATGGCAAGATTCATATCTTTAACTCAAGTTCCAAACAGAAATGTATCTTCTTTTCTCATTTCTAAGAATTGTTAGTGCTTTAGATGTATTTCGTACTGAGACCTAGAAAATACCATATAAAGAATATAGAACTATAATTGTGGTTTACTGTTTCTAACAATCGTAAGAATATAACAATATATGCTAGAATACTCTATGCAGCGAATGCTGTTTCTTTAAATTAACACGGCTAGGTAAGTTATTCAAAATGTCATTCAATTTTAATATAGGCTATTTAGCCTCCTGATAAAACATCGTGGTCCCAATTATTTTGTTGATAATTATCAATCAATTCATTTACTAAATCATTGTAATCCATATTTCTTTTCCTTTTATCCATTAAATCGCTTAATAATGCACTAATTCGTCTATAAGTAAATTCATCAAGTATTAGATTCACCATAAATATACCTATTTTTTTTAAAATATGTTCGTTTTGGAAGAGAATTGTGCTTAAATTAAAAAGATTTTTTAGTAAAAAGTAAAAAATTAAGATATGCAAATAATAAAATTGCTCAAAACTAACGAAAATAAATATGAAGTTATACTGTTAAATAAAGATCTAATTGAACTATGTGATAAAGAGACTTTTCAGGATATGTATACTCTGAATTTTTATTTACAAAGCATGCAAAAGAAATTAAATTTTTATGAATGCTTAGTAATTATACATGATAAATATAACAATAATGTAGAATTAATAAAAAATAATGGAGAAATTTTTATAGAATAAAATACTATTTTAACATTTAATTATTAAACAATAATTAAATAGTCTTAACCTATAAGTTTATTAGGCAATGGGAAAAATAGCAAAAAAAGGTAGACTTTTTTTAGGAAAAAGAATTGGTCCTAAGTCTGCACGTAGAGCGCGAAAACCGTTAAGCGAAGATTGGATTACAGGGAATATTCCTAATAGACATTACGTAAATAAGAGAAGAAACAGAAAAATAGTTAATAGAAAAAATTATTAAATTAATGCCTTTAATAAATCCAAAGGGTATGTTATTGCAACATACTATAATGTATCCCAACGAAAAGATATCATTGTATTGTTTTCTATTATTATGAAATTAATACAATATTTTCCTTTCTACAAAATAAGAAATAATCAAGAAAAAGTATTAGAGGAAATTGAAGAAGCTCTAAAAAGTAACATAAAGTATTTTTTTCTGGAAGCTCCTACTGGCTTCGGTAAAAGTCCTATTGCTATAACCTTAGCCAGTTATTTAGGAAGTTCTCATATTTGCACTTCAACTAAAGATCTTCAAAATCAATATTCGAGAGATTTTCATTTTATAAAAGAGGCAAAAGGTAAAAGGAACTTTGATTGTATATTAAAAAAAAATGAGGGAGTCCATGAAACATGTGAATATGGACCATGTCAGACAGATGAGAATTTTGATTGTATTTATAAAACAAGACTCTCAGATTATAAGGTAAATGGCTTAGGAACAAAATTTGAAAATATCGACATTGGACAATTTGAAAAAATGAAATATCTTAAAAAGTATGATCAACAGATACGTTTCGAAAATTTGGACTGGGAACCATGTAGATATTTTCATCAAAGATGGATATCGACCAAATCATCTCATGCCATTTATAATTACAAGTATTTTCTTTCAGATCTTTATTTTTCTAGTAATATTTCAAAGAGAGAATTATTAGTATTTGATGAAGTTCATAATATTGAATCAGAAATTTCTGACTTTAAGAGTTTCATAATTAATAGTGATAATATTACAAGACTGTTTCCGAAGCTTCAATTACCAAATAGAAAAGAAGAGGATATTGAAACATGGATCGAATTTTGTGATGGATATAGAAACATGCTCTTGGATTTTATCGAAGACTTTGATTTTGCTTTGGAAAATAATTCTCTAAAAGAACCATTTACTGAAAAAAATTTAATTGATTGTATCAATAAGGAAAAGAATCTTAACTTTGTACTTAATGATATGAAAACTAATAAAAATAATTGGTTGGTGACCAATATAGTTCGTAAATCAAGCGATTTGATTAGTAAAATAACTCTTACACCTTTGGATATTTCTAACTACTTTAAAGAGATATTAGATGTTAGTAATTATGGATTATTTATGAGTGCTACCATATTAAATAAAGATTACTTGTGTAAAATATCAGGACTATTAAAAGACGATATCAAGTTTATTCGAATAAAACACTCAGATTTCCCAAAAGAGAATCGACCAATTCACTTAATGAATATTGCATGGTTAAACAGTAATAACATATTAGATAATTTACCCGTTATTGCTAAAACAGTCAATAATATAATGAGTATACACAAAAATGAGAAAGGAATTATTCACACCACTTCATACTTTCAATTAGAATTTATTAAAAATAATATAAATAAAGAAAATTCCCAACGTCTTATAGAAAGTACCCCAAATACAGATAGAATAGAAACATTACAAAAACATTCAGAAAATTCAAAACCCACTGTACTCATCTCACCATCATTTTATCAAGGTCTAGATTTAAAAGACGATTTGTCAAGATTTCAGATTATTATTAAAGTTCCTTATCCTGATTTAAGTGATAAAAAAGTTGCTGCATTAAGAAAAAAGGATATGAATTGGTATTTATGGAATACAATCGTTAGACTAACACAGACCTATGGACGTAGTATAAGAAGTAAAGAAGACCATGCATCTACATATATTTTAGACAGTAACATAAACTATTTACTTAGAAATGTAAATCATATGTTTCCATCATGGTTTACTGAAGCAATAACAAAAAGATAGGCAAAGTATACTTATACGTAGCCATTATACCTTTGAAATTTAATCCTACTTAATAATTTAACAACTTATTAGTGATCTCGTTTGTATTTTAATATTTACCAGTGCTTCTGCTTCCTTCCTTAGAAATATTTAGATCTCCATTATAATATCATAAAAAAACAATCTATTAACCTTCTTCAATTTTAAATTCGTGTTATAGGTAATTTTTTTATTTTAAAGTTGCATTTCATTACTACAAATAGTTAATCAAAGTAATTGACTAGTTTTAGTTCATTATAAAAGACAAATACAATTAGAGAATTAAACATGAGCTAAGTTATCCTGATATTCAACTGTTGATCAACTAATAATATAGAAATCAATATTAAGAAAAATCGTAATTACATTACGATATCATATATTATTATATATTTTTATTTACTTTTGCTGTATAGTGTATTATTAAGGATTTTGATTAATTTCTTAACCAAAGGCTAGATAGATTTTTTTATTCCTAATTCTTACTAGGCTCATTGGAAAATCCTGTGATTATTACAGATAGTGGGATAAAGTTAAACCCAGATAAAATGATAAAAGAGGAATTATATCATTGTATTTATGAGAATCGTATTTTTCTTTTTTTTAAAGACAGTGAAGATGTTCTTCATTGTTATGAAATCAGTGATATTGATACAATCAATAAGATAAAACAAAACCCAGATAAGATTGATATCATATTAAATAATTTAGCAAAAGATTATTCAAAAAAAAATGAGGATTAAAAAAACATTATATTCTACGTTAAATGCATAATAGAATCTATGTCTACACATAATGAAAAGACTGATAGTAGATCAAAATCTAGCAATGAGATATTTATAGGAAAAAAACCACTTATGACTTATGTTACAGCAACATTAGTGCAACTTGCTAATGAACCAACTGTAGTTATAAAAGCAAGAGGAAAAAGTATACCACGAGCAGTAGATGTTGCACAGATTATCGTAAAGCGAATGAATACATTAGGGTACAAAGTAGGAACAGTAAAAATAGGTTCGGAAGCGGTTAAATCTCAAGATGGAACTGTACGCAACGTTTCTACAATTGAAGTAGCTGTTTCTAGAAATAGCTCCTAGACGATTTCACTTGTTAAACTGTCCTCTATATCTCAAATCTAAGCTAGATTTTTAATATATACTTTATTGATTTCGCATATTTTCATTTCACCTGATTTTATAATACCAGAACAACTATCACTAAGGTTTATACAAAGGATCGAATTGTTATCCTGAGAAAAATCAATTCCTGCAGTGAATTCATGAAATGATACACCATCTATTACAATTTCATTACAATAAGTAGATGAAATGAAATCATTATTTTTTAATAAAATTTCATACTCACCAGGTTGCAACTTGACTTCTTTTAAGCTAGTGCCACTATCGGGAGTAACAATCGAATAAATCGGTTCTTTCCCATATACAAGGAGGTTTGATTGACGGTCAATGTTTTTACATGACTCGTCATCACAATCATATAAAGAGCTGCAGATTTTTTCAGAATTTACATTTTCTAGTATACATGTAAATATATTAGTATTAACCTTTACAACTGATTCTTGGAATGGAAGTTTATTCGTAGTTTTTTTTTCCGAGTATAAATTAATTAACTCATTATTAAAGTATGTATTTGTAATCGGACTCTTTATGATAGATTTTTCAACTAACTTCGCGTTATAACTTTTTAAAATTTCACCCGAAACTAAAATATTATTACAAATTAGTTCTATAAAAAGTAAAAAAAATAATATAGGAATTAAATTAAATAGTTTATACATACAATATTCAGAGTCTTAAGATATTAATTACTGACGAAATTTTTATCAGGAAAATTATATCTGTATAATTTAGTTAAGTAAAGATAGAATACATTAGTACTTAATATTTTATTAGACGAATAACAAAATATTTAATTCAGATGGAATTAAAAGCGCTATTAATTTTGGAAAAGGACACCTTCATTAATTAATTTTAAACTCTTTATTTCTTGTTGTTATAGTACAATTATTCAGTGTCAATTAATTGTATCCAGTTACCCAAATGTAATAAGTTACAATCCTTTAGTACTATTTGTATACAAGGCCAACAATTATAAATACTTCTATTCCGTCTTTAAAGGAATTCATGACCCTTTTAATCATAGTCTTCTCCACTAATAAAGTTATAGTGTCTCATTTTAAGTACTTTTGAAGCTCCTGGATATGTAATACTATCAGTTATACACCTATATTTTCATTATTTACTAACTCATGAGGTGACGAAACTCCAAACAATAGAATTTTCTGTCTTCTGAAATATTGGTCCAAGAACAGAATTATGTATAAAATTTAATAAAAACAATGAGTATCGGCGTTGACTCCCATTCTGAATAATAATTTGATATATTATAAAAGCAGAAGTTTTTCTCCGTTTGTAGATATTTAATTGACTAAAATTTATATGCAATGCTATATATACATATCGATTGTTCTATTCTTAAAAATCCATATTGTTATAGATGCATTTCTAAGGCCTAACCAAAGAAGCACAAATACAAATAATACTTGGTTACACAATAATTGTCTTATTTCTCTAAACTAATATAAAGTGCATTATACTTAACTCTGGATGCCTAGTTTATGCATCTAAGTTGAAGTAGTATAAACATCGAAAGATCTTATCGAATTATTTAAGATCTTATAACTAATTTGGAATTGAATTGTAAAAGATATTAATAAAATATTTAATTAACATAAAATTATTTTTAACAAAAATTAGTGATAAATATTTATTTGAATAATTCGAATATCATACGAAAAAATAGAATACTTAAATCTTCCCCAAAATATTTTTTATTAAATATTTCCATGTTAAACTTTATGAGGTAGGAAAAGTTTGTCATATCCCTAAGAATTAGAAGGATTTCTTGGAATACAGTTAAAACTTATTACCAGTTCATATCGCAATTTATGAGAAATTAAAATTTCGTTAGGAAATCAAACAGCTATTACTATAAAATTTAGGAAATTTAATTCTTATACTGCCAAATGACTCGTTAAATTTAATGAAGTGAAAAATATATTCTAAACTTAATAAAAAATATAATATACAATCAACTCGTTATTCTTATCAGAATGGTTTTTATTAAAAAAGTTGAAATTTATGGCTTTAAATCATTTGGTTTTAAAAATACTGTTATTAATTTTAACAATGGGCTTGTGGCGGTCACTGGTCCCAATGGTTCCGGTAAAAGTAATGTATTAGACGCGATTATGTTCGCACTAGGTGAAAATAGTCCCAAAGCGTTAAGGGTAGACAAGTTTCAATCTCTTTTTCATGATACCCAAAATAAATCGCACAAATTAGTTCGTGTAAGCATCACTTTTGACAATCAAAATAGAGGCATTCCAATTGATTCGGATAATGTAACGCTAACTAGAGAAATGGAAGATTCAGTAGGAGAAAGTCAATATCATTTAAATGGAAAAAAAGTTACAAAATCTACAATTATTGAACTATTACAAATTGTAGTTGCGGTTCCTAATAAATTAAATATTGTACAGCAAGGAATGATAACACGAATATCTGAGTTAAATTCAGAAGAAAGACGAAAAATTATAGAAGATATTGTTGGACTTTCATATTTTGATGAAAAAAAAGAGGAATCACTAAAACAATTAGACGAATCAGATAGAAGACTCGATATAGCACTTGCACGGATGAATGAGATTAGAAAGAGGATTGATGAATTAGAGATTGAAAGAAATGAACAATTACGTTTCCAACATATAGAGATGGATATCAAAAAATATAAGGCAATAAAAATTTCAATTGAAAATAGAAGAGTTCGAGAAAATATTTTAACAAATAATCAAGAATTAGAAAAAGTAAGAATAAAATACAATGATATTGGTTATGAGCTGAAAAAAACAAAACAAGAGTTAGAAAATTTAGATTTAGAGAAAATGAAATTCATTAAAGAAGAGGATCTGATCAATAAGGAAAAAGCTGAAATCAGCAATAAAATATCTTCAATAGTATATGATGTGGAGAAATCAAAGGCTATTTTTAAAGAAACTATTTCAAGAATAGAGCAAATTGATAAAAATCTAAAAAATGGCGAAATTGTACAATCAGAATCGAGTATAAAATTAAAGAATTCTCAGGATGAAATTGCAAATTTAGAAGAAAATATTGAACGTGTAAATAATAGAAAACTTATTCATACTAATGAGTTAAAAAATTTAGATCATCGAATATTCAATCTAACTAATAAAAATAAGAAAATAGAATTTGATAAAACGAAGATTAATGATAGATATGAAAAAATCTTGTCTTTGAACAACCAATTTGAAGTTAATCTTCTAAAACTAAATGAAAATTTAAAAATTATTATTAATAACAGAAATGAAACAAATTCTAAAGTCAATAACTTGAAGCTTAAGGAATCTTTAATTGCCCAGGAATTACAAAATAATACTGCAATTGCAATAGATTCAAAAGCACAGATAAAAAAAATTTCCAAATTATTATTGAAAATTGAGGAAAAAATTAAGGATTTTAATGATAATATCGAAAAATCCAAAATCATATTAAAGAATTCTGATTCTCAAACATTCAGATTTGATGAAAAAAACAAGATCTTACTGGAATCTATGTCTGAAGATTTAACTATTTCTGAAATAATTAAGGATAATGATTTACGTATTGTTGGAATAGTTCAAGATTTAGTGAGATGGGATAATAATTATCTTAGACCGGTAATGGCTGTGGGATCCGAATGGTTGAAAGCTGTGGTTGTTAATAACGTAGAAGATATGATAAAAGTAGCAGAATTTGCTAAAGTTAGGAAACTACCTAGAGTTAAAATAATTCCTTTAGACATTATTCAACTTTCTGAAAAAGTTATATTATCTGAGGAGAATACAGCCATTATTGGTAACTTATCCACTTTTGTACATTCTGATAATAAAAAATTGATTGATTTTATTTTCGGAAATACTATTGTTGTTAGGACAGCGAGGGAAGCATACAATCTCTCAGTAAAAGGATACCGTTCAGTATCAATTGATGGGGAATTTTTTGAGCCTAAATCAAAAATTCTTTTGGTAGATTATAACTCTGCAGTAGTTGATTTTGTTACTGAGATAAATCTTAAAAATGATATTGAAAGTCTCAGAGTATTAATATTGAGTTTAAAAAACTCTCTTTTTAAAAAGACAACTGAGCTACAAAATTTACTAGATAAATTAAAAAAATTGCAATCTGAAAAAATAGGATTAGAAAATAGTATAAAATACTTAGAAGATAAAGTTATTTTTCAAAATAATGTCTTAAAGGAAAATGGAACAGAATTAAAGGATTTGAAGATTGTACAAAGTAAGAATGAAAGTGATTACAAAAATACCATAACATTGCTGGAAACAGTTAAAAAAAGATTTTTTTTAATAGATAATACCAAAAAAAAATTGGAGGAGCATCTGAAGATAATAAAATTAAATCTCGAACAAACAAATATAGCCGATTCAAATTTAGAGAGAAGCAAGTGTCAAGGAATACTCGAATTAGATAATCAAGAATTACAAAATATTATTATTCAACTTTCGGAGAAAAAAAACGAGAGAAATTTACTCTCAGAACGAATTAATATGTTATATGAGGAAAGGAATCTTTTAACAAAAGAAAAATCTGAGAAAGAGATTTTGATGTCCGATTTAAAAAATAAAATCGACAAAGAAGAAGAAGATATAAAATTTTTAAGAGATAAAGAACAAAATATTATTTTCTCTTCTGGAAATACATATACAATATTACAGTCATATGAAGAAAAAATTAAGATATTATTGGATCATGAAAGGAAACTCTCGCGAGAAAATAGTACATTTGAAAGGGAGATTATTTTATTAGAAAAAGAAATTCTGAGTTTGAAACAACATGAAGTTAAATTAAATAACGATCTTATGTGGTTAGGCTATAAAGAATTAAATGAAGCTAATTATGACGTTGATGATCTTGTTATTCATTTGACTGAAGAATACGAACTATTAAAAAGTAGAATAAATTTGAGAGCTAATGAAAATTACATACAAGTTGTTAATGGATATAGAGGGATGTCAGATAGGAAAAATGATTTAGAAAAGGAAAGAAATTCAATTGTTATTTTCATAGAAGAAATATACAAAGAGAAAAAGAATCTCTTTATGGATGCTTTCTTAAAGATTAATAAAGACATCAATTTTATTTTTTCTTCTATTATTGGTGGAAATGCTTGGCTTGAAATTGAAAATCAAGAAGATATATTTTCTAAGGGAATCAGGTTAATAGTTCAATTTCCAGGAAAGCCAAGAAGAGATTCTACTGCATTATCAGGTGGGGAAAAGACAATGGCAGCAACTATTTTTCTCCTTGCCCTTCAAGCTATTAAACCATCTCCATTCTATTTGATGGATGAAGTTGATGCCCACTTGGATGCACAAAATACTGAAAGATTATCTAAGATATTATTTGAACGATCTAAAAATAATCAGATAATTATGGTAACATTAAAAGATTCGACTATTTCAAAGGTGGATCAAATTTATGGAGTTTATCCAAGAGAAGGTGTTTCTCATATTGTTAAGTATAAGTATCATAAAAAGGAATTAGACGAAATCACATTAAATTAAAGCGATTATATAAGGAGGATCAAATGGACTCATAATTATAACATCTAATAAAATGCAAACGATTTGCTTCAATTAAAGTTGGTTCACTATTCTTGCATTCTTCACTTGAATACAAGCACTTGTTTAAAAATTTACAGCCAAAGTTAGGCGAAGATTCTATTTCGTTTTTTATCTTTATTTCTTGGAAATCATTAAATCGTGGGATTGCAGATATTAAAGCTTTGGTATAAGGATGAAGAGGATGCCTTAACACTTCATGAATATTGCCTTGCTCAATAATTTGTCCTCTATAAATGATAATTATTTTATCTCCAACGTATTGCGAAGTAGAAAGATCATGTGTAATGTATAAGAATGAAACGTTTTCTTCATCTTTTAATTTTTTCATTAGATCAAGTATCTGAAAGCGTATAGAAACATCTAACATTGAGACAGGCTCGTCAGCGATAATTAAAGAAGGTTTAATCACAAGGGCTCTCGCAAAACTAACTCTTTGTCTTTGGCCACCTGACAGCATATGGGGATATTTAGTAGATACTTCATCAGGATCTAAATTTACTTTTTTTAAAGCAAAATTAACGCGATCTATTAATTCTTTTTTTGAAATTTTTTTTTGGTGTACCTCTAGAGGTTCTTTAATAATATCAAAGATCTTCATTCGAGGATCCAAAGACGAATAAGGATCTTGAAAAATCATTTGAATTCCAGATCTTAGCTTTAGTAATTCCTTTCCTTTGATATTAGTAATATCTCTATCATCGAAGATTATTTTACCTGAATCAGATTGAATTGATCTCATAATAAGTTTAGCTAGAGTTGTTTTTCCCGATCCAGATTCTCCTGCAACAACGAGTATTTCACCCTTGCTGAGTTTTAAATTAATATTATCTATAACTTTTATTTTCTTAGAAGTTTTGAAACGTAAAATATCAATAATATTGCCACGTATGGAAAAATATTTGTTTAAATCGATAATTTCTAGTAATGTGTCTTTCAATTCACTTTATATGTTTGTAATCTAAAAATTTGAAATTGTTAGGATGCTTCTTTCTTTAAACCAAATATCCTATCAAAATATTCAGAATGTTCCTTAACTAATTCCTCGGCCTCGCTTTCAGGAATATTCGCTAATTTTCTTGCAAGTTTCATTTTGTATTCTAACTGCATTTGCCGAGCAATTTGAATTCTCTGTGCTTGAGGAGATCCTGCACCGTGCATCGATTCTGTCAGATAACCAACTGAATTTCTTCCTAGCGTCATATTTTCAATAAGCCTTAAGATTCGTACCCGTTTTTCTATAGAAATACCTTTCCTCCCTTTTAGATATTTTTCTAAGAGTGGACCGGTCTCAGGACTACGAAAATCTTTTTCAGAAGGCATTGTTACTACTAAACCTCCTGCTATGTCTTGAGCTAACCTGCTTATTTCATAGGGAAAACGAGTCACATTATGCTTACAAACGTTAGCAAGCATATCGTCATTTTGAAAATTACCAGCCTTTGTTTTATATGATTGAAAGGAAGAAGCTATACCTGTTCCAAAAATTGTCTCATTTAGATGAGTCATTTCAACCAATTTATCCTTTATATGTGACGCATTGGCTACACCATTATAGTCAGATATTGAAGCTGCTGCACCTATGAGTACATCTCCTAATCCTGTTTTACATACATAACTTCTCCTATGATAACAAGTAAATCGTTCTATTAGCATGGCAGCATAATCATATTCTCCATCCATAAAGATAAGTTCGTTAGGAATGAAAGTATTATCAAAGATTATCATTGCTTCCTGACCAGAATATTTAGAATTACCTGCATCAAGATCCCCTTCTTCCATACTTCTTGTATCGCAGGACTGTCTTCCATAGATGTATGTAATTCCTTCAGCATCGGCAGGAATAGCTCCAACAATTGCATAATTTTTATCCTCATTACGCAACCTCATAGTTGGCATTACTAAAATCCAATGAGAATTGATACAACCAGTTTGATGAGCCTTTGCTCCAGTAATATAAACACCCTTGTCATCCCTTTTTGTGACATGCACAAATAAATCTGGATCTGCTTGTTGAGAAGGAGAAAGACTTCTATCTCCTTTAACATCTGTCATAGCTCCTCCAATGACATGATTTTCCTCTTGAATTTTTTTTATAAATTCTTTTAATCTTGAATGGTATACTGTATTGTATTTTTCATCAATTTCGAATGTAGTCGAATAAAGAGAATTTAAAGCATCCATACCTACACATCTTTGAAAACATGTGCCCGTCAACTGCCCAAGTTTTCGCTGCATTTTATTTTGATTGACTAAATCTGTAGCATTTTCGGCAATGTGTAAGAACCTGTTCACTCTTCGACCAGACAGGGAAGATTCAGCAGATGCAATAGATGGGTCTTCATTAGCTATGTCATAAGTTTCTGCAACAGCATTTATTGATGGTCTAATCATAGGATGGTCCACTGGCTCTTTTACTAATTCTCCAAATAAATATACCTTCAGATTTCTATTTCTTAAACTTTCAATATACTCTTGGCCATTATTGATAGGCATATATTATATATAACGTTTGGATATTATTTATATATTATCAGCGATCAAGTGAACTAATTAAATAAATCGATATTTCTGAGATTAAAAATTAATTATATTGTGTATATTTCTATTAATACTGTTTAATAATATGAAATTGATCGATTCTAAAAAAGACCCATTCAGACGGTTGGCACGAGATCAAGGATACAGAAGTAGATCCGCTTTTAAACTCAAACAAATCAATCAATCTTACCGAATATTGAATAAAGGTGATTGTATTGTAGATATCGGATGCGCCCCAGGAGGCTGGATGCAAATAGCATTACCTGAGGTTGGAACAAAAGGAAAGGTGATAGGTGTAGATATAAAAAAAATTGAACCATTATATAATGCATTTATTATCCAAGGTGATATTGAAGATGAACATGTAACGGATAATATTCTAAAAATATCAAATTCATGTGTTGATGTTGTTTTATCGGATTTGTCACCAAATGTAAGTGGTAATTGGGAACTAGATCATGCAAGACAAATGGATTTAACCAGAAATGCTATAAGGTTAAGTAGTAAAATATTAAAAAAAAGAGGAAAAGCTGTTTTTAAAGTTTTTCAAGGTGATATGCTAAACGAACTAGTCGTAGAATTGAAAAAAAAGTTTAAGAAAGTGATACTTACTAAACCAAATGCAAGCAGACAAGTTAGTAGTGAGATATATTTAATTTGTCTTGATTACAACCCTGTCTAAATCGTTTTGAAATCTATTCTCTTATCGTACTCATAGAAGTAGGTTAAACTTAAAAATAATCTACTTTTTAACTTTGAATCTACTTATAATGCATCAATAAAAGACAAGTTATTGTTATCCTCAAATAGTTTACAAACGAAGTATAGAAAACAAATTTCAAAATATGAGAGGGAAGGATTTTATAAGATCTTATTTTCAAGAAGAGATGTTCGTTCTCATTTCATTAAAAAAGATATCCCATTGACAACTATTTTGAGAATTATAAATGCCGCACATCATGCTCCTTCGGTGGGATATTCACAACCTTGGAACTTTATACTGATAAAAGAAGAACAAACAAGAATGAAAATTAAGAATTCCTTCTTAAGAGAACATCAAAAGGCAATTAGGTTATTAGAAAATAACAAAGTAAAACAAAACAAGTACAAATCTCTAAAACTTGAAGGAATTTTGGAATCAAACCTAAACTTATGTGTTACTTATGATTATACCAGATTTGCCCCTTTTATAATAGGCAAAACATCGATTCCAGAAACAGGAATATATAGTGTATGTTGTGCAATTCAGAATTTATGGCTTGCAGCAAGAGCAGAAGAAATAGGAATGGGCTGGGTAAGTATCATATCGAATAGAGAATTAAAAAAGATTCTAAACATTCCCAAATATATAAAACCTATAGCTTATCTCTGCCTTGGATATGTTTCGGAATTTTCACAAACACCTGACTTGGAAAAATCAAAATGGCTAAAGAGATTGGCCCTTAACGAAATTATATATCTAGAGAAATGGGGTAATCAAGTTCGAAAAAATAAAATTTAATTAATATAAACATCATAATTAACTAACTTAAGTTAAAACAAATTATTTGACTTTTTTAATATATAATATTTGAGTCAATTTTTCTTCTATGTCGATCTTTTCTATGGATAATCAATTTTATCGCACTTTATTTAATTTACTATACATAATTAAAAGTATATTTCATTCGGTTATTCTATAGAAAAAGAAATTTTAATTTTGACCTTTATTAGTACATATATTGAGTTATTTATCACAATCTTGGTTCCAGCTGCCCTAACTATTATCTGACTTATCCATTTAAGATCGAAAAAAATTCAATTAGCAAGTGCTATAAAAAAATGAACAAGATAATAAAGATGGTGTTGAATATTCATTTATCTAAATAATATGTTTTTGGATTCTAGTATTCAACCTATCTATCTCCTGATTTATTGAAATCTTGCTATAACAATATGATAATATTGAGAAATCACTTTAATTGAGTAAACGAAACACGAAAACATAATTGCTCCAAAGTATGAATGGGGTCGGCCGGATTTGAACCGGCGAACTCCAGCGCCCAAGGCTGGCATCATACCAAGCTAGACAACGACCCCGTACTATCTTACTTTACATTTTTAATAGTTTAATTTTAAGTTTGGGAAGATTTTCAATATCTAACGAGTGTCACATCTTGTAATAACTTCTGTAAACGTTTCGTGAGGTATAATAGTATGTTCAGATTGGGCAACCATCATCTTGTTTCCTTCTACGAGTGTTGGATAAGCATGAATATTTTTTTTCTTTTTAAGGTTATCTAACATATATCTTGCATTTTTTTCATCGTAATTATCAATTACCCATCTCAAAGCAAATGGTAAGGATCTATATCTGTTCCAAATATCGTTTAAAAAACTATCCATTTCTTTGTCCCTAGTGGGTTTCCTTGATATTATTGCAAAAATATTGGCAATTTTACCTTCGTAGACAATGCCTATTCCTTCTTTCAATGTTACGAATGGTTCAATAGCATAAGCTTGACCTGATTCTAATAGAAAAGATCCAAATGAATTGATATTTGGAATAGATTTCCCAGCATGAATGGTATAACGTTCTAGAGAATGACCACTCAAATTTTTAATGGGAATATAACCACTTTTAATTATTGAGTTTTCTATAGCTTTACCTATATCACTCGATTTTGCCCTGTTCCTTGCAACTTTTAATGCTTCTTTTAATGCATTTTCTGATGCTTTTACTAAAGAGTGATATTCATTATTATAGCTAATGGTAACAGCGGTATCAGCGATGTAACCATCAACCTGTACGCCTATATCTATTTTTAGCACATCACCTTCTTCCACTATTTTTTGATCATCAGGTTCTGCCGTATAATGAGCAGCAATTTCATTTAAACTTACATTTACGGGAAAAGCAGGAGATCCACCATTTTCTCGTATCTGTTTTTCTATTTGTTCACAGATTTCGTATAATGTAGTTCCTATGTAATCTTTATTTTTTGCCAATTCTCTTACAGAGCACGCGATCTTCCCTGCTCGTCGGTAACTCTCTATAAAATCCACAATAAACCTTTTATTGTAGAATATAAAATTGTTTTATACACCTTTACTCTGATAGAACTATTATCTATGTGATATATTGAAATTATCTACTTTAGTATGTATTATCTTCTAATAAAAATTGTTTTTATATTATTATTTTATAAAAATGTGTAATCAGATTGAATGATGAAGATAATATGAATAGGAAAATTGTAATGGTTACTTTATCTATGCCAGATGGAAAAAAATATGATATTCCCCTAGTAAGTAAAACATTTAGCACAGGTAGAGAAGGTTTTTATGCTCAAATTCCTTCAATGGTTTACAATAATGAAGTTTATGGTGGACAAATACAGGTATGGAAAAAAGGAGCTAATCAAAATAAATAAATAAATTGTTTTTTATTTTTCGATATATGGCTAATTAATTAAATAAAAATAAATTTGCCAAAAAAATATTCCAAAGGTGTGAGCTTGAGTAGCAAAAATAGTTTATTCAAAATTTTATATATAATTCTTGATGGAATTGGAGATCTCCCTCATTCTTCAATTAATAATCGTACACCTTTAGAAGCAGCTAATACTCCAAACTTAGATAACTTAGCAACAAATGGAATTATGGGTGAAGTAATAACTGTTGGAAAAGGAATAGCTCCTCAGTCTGATATCGCAGTTTTTAATATGTTAGGTTATAATTTCAGGGATGTGCCATACGTAGGAAGAGGAATAGTTGAATCGATCGGATGCGGGCTTGAATTGAAAACTGGAGATCTTGCTTTAAGAGGAAATTTCGCTACTATAGACGAAAATCAAATAATAATAGATAGAAGGGCAGGCAGGTTAATCGAAAATGAAGAAGCTAAATCTCTATGTGATACATTAAATTCTTCAATATCATTAAAAGATCCTGATGCATCCGTTATTATTATCCCCACTATTGCCCATCGTGTTACAATAAGATTTAGACACAAAAAAATAGCATTATCTAATCAAATAACAAATACAGATCCAGCCTATGATAAAGTTGATGGAATGGGTATTGCCAAGACTGATATATCAGAAATGAAAGTATTAAAGTCTATTCCACAAGATAAGAATATTTCTTCTAGAATATCTTCTGATTTAGTTAATGATTTCAGCAGTCAAGTATATCTTATCTCAAAAAATCATGCTGTAAATAAATCTAGAGAAAAAAGAAATCTTAACGCTATGAACTCAATTTTGTTGAGAGATGCCGGAACCATAATTCCTAATTATGTACCAATAGAACAGAAATATAAAATGAATGTTGCTTGCGTAGTCGATATGCCTGTGGAGATTGGTATCTCTAAAATTTTAGGAATGGAAATAATTGAAGCAGGAAGCTTAGATGACTATGTGACCAAAGCAAAAGTTACAGCTAAGGAATTACAAAAATATGATATGATTTATGTTCATATTAAAGGTCCAGATGAATTTGGGCATGATGGTAATGCCCTCGGAAAAAAACAAAACATTGAAAAAATAGATAGTGATTTTTTTGGACCTCTTTTAAAGGAACTAGATTTTTCAAATGTGGTGATAGTTGTTTCGGGAGATCATTCAACTCCATGTATAAAAAAGAGTCATACAGATGATCCTGTACCGCTTCTCATATCAACTAAAATTTTAAAAAATACTAAAATTCAGAGATTTACTGAGTCATATGCTAAGACTGGAGTTATCGGCATGATAAACGGATCAGATGTTCTAAAAAAAACTTTAGAAATTATCAATGCAGAAAAATAACTGTGGAAAAATACATTTTTTATTTAAAATTTTGAGCCAATAAGGTTATCTTTACATAATTCGCATACTTGTTCATCAATATTAGCTTCCATTTTATGATGAACATCACATATAATAAATGAATACCTCATAAAGTTGCATAACTCGACGAATTTAGCCATTGTACTAGGAGTATATACACGATTTGCCACTAAATCTTGAGCAATATCATCGATTTTGCGCATTATTTCCAAAATGGATGAAAGTTTATTTATAAGGTCTGTATCACCTCTGGTTCCTCTGATATAATTACTAATAGCAGCCTGAGTAACCCCAAGGACTTTAGCCACGAATTCTTCCTTCATTTTATATTCAATAGTTAATTTTTTTGCCAATATAGCTCGTATCGCAGGAATTAAGGATTTAGCCTCTATTTCGGAAGGTAGTAACATCTAATTGTAATAGAAACAAAAATTATTTAAGTATTCTTTAATTCTAATTTTTCCAAGTTAAAATTATTTGCTAATGCGTGAAAATGCATAAATACAACTTTTATTTTTTTTACATTATATGGTTATAAATAACCTCCTCGTATCTTTTACCGTATTTGTTAAAATGTGGAGATTAAAATGGTAAAGAAAACAAAATTTGGGTTTACACAAGGTCTGAATGTTGCCAGGTTAGGATTAGATGAGAGTCAAGTAATTACTGCGTGCCAGATGGCTGATAGACTAGATTTTGATTCCATTTGGGCAATGGATCACACAAATGTTCCTCAATGGAAAAATGCTATTGTGAATGACGCTTGGTTAATGCTTGCGGCAATAGGAGCTCTCACAACTAAGGTCGAATTAGGTACTTGTGTTACAGATGCAATAAGACGTCATCCATCAACTATTGCCCTTAGTACTGTGACATTGGATAGATTAACTAATGGAAGGGGTATGTTGGGAATAGGTGCAGGTGAGGCCCAAAATGTAGTAGATTTTGGAATAGAATTTAGTAAACCTGTCACTAAATTAAAAGAACAACTTGAAGTAATAGAAAAACTTTTCCTATCTGATCCAGGTAACAGAGTAGATTATAATGGACAATATTATAAATTAATTAATGCATGTTTACAAGCAAGAAGTATAAGAAAACCAAGACCACCAATCTATATCGCTGCAGGTGCTCCAAAAACATTAGAATTATGTGCAAGATATGGTGATGGTTGGATTCCTATAGGATATACTCCTGAATTATTCAAGACCCATGCTAATGTAATTCATGAACATGCTAAAAATTTTGGTAGAGACATTTCCCAATTTCAATTTGCTAATGATGTGGATGTATATTTTACTGATGATGGTGAAGATGCGTGGAACAAGATGAAAAATGCAGTTAAAGTCAGTCTTTATAAGCCGGAATTGTTAAAAGTTCATAATATTTCTCAGGACTCTGAATTCGATTTTAGAAAATATTTCACAGAATATACAATGGATAAACCAGAAATGATGGAACAGATGAAAAAAGCAGCATTAAAAATTCCTGATAGTGTTGCAAGGACTGCTATAGGAGTTGGAAAGGCAGATGACGTTATAGAAATGCTAGAGCGTTTTATCAATGCAGGAACTAATCATTTTATAATAAGATTTTGGGGAGATGGGTATTTCAAAAATATAGAATTATTTGGAAAGAAGGTTATTCCTTATTTTAGAGAACAAGAACAAAAATAATTATCTTTATATTTTTTCTTTACTTGTTTAAATAAAATCTCATGAAGTTATTTAATAAAATAGTCTAAAATTTGCATATCATTTTTTCTACGAGGAGTTGGTTCTTTAGATATTTTCTTGTTCCTATTATTTGGTTTATGAGATATAGGGATAGCATTATATCCCATACCATTAAGTATCCTTGCAAATTCCGCTGCAAAACCATGGATTGTAAATATTTTTTTTGGATTGCATTTTTTTACTACCTGAATTAATTCGTTAAAATCACAGTGATCACTCAAGGGGAGGGCATAATCTAGTCCCATCATATACTTATAGCGCTGACTACACGCCCAACCACTAAATCCTATGGTTATTGTATTATACTTTTCTTTCATATATTTTAAAAATTTTGAATTTCCGTTCATTAGTGGAGCTAACATTATCCAGGGATATTTAGTATTAAATTTTTCATCTTTTTGTGCTTCTGTAAAGCAAGTTGTATTTCTTAATGATATTCCCATATTACGATATACATTATTCATCACTTCTATACTATCATATGAAAAAAAAGGATCCCAATGGCCAAAAAAATTTGTTAACAATTGAGCTTTTCCTAATGGATATCCCAAGAGAATAACTGGATGCCCTTTATCATATGCATTTGAAATTAGCTTATTTGCATGATGAATTATTTCTTTATGATCGGGGAAACTATATTCTGGTCTTCCAAATGTAGACTCAATTATTAGAGTATCGACTTGAGGTATTTTTTTAGGTAGTTTAAGGAATGCTCGTTTTCTTATTGAGATGTCTCCTGTATAAAATATTTCATTAAATGCTATTAATCCTTTCGATCCTAATATGTGACCAGAATCTATTAATTCTAAATCTTTTTCTTCATATATTGTATTTGTGATTTCATAACCTCTTGCATTGGCTATCGCCTCAGTTTCTATTGAAGTAATAGTTTTTATTTTTGATTTATTTCTAGGTTTACGATAAACATGATCTGAATGAGCATGAGAAATAAATACAAAATCATTACTCTCAACCTTGGAAGGATCTAGTAAAATACGAGTTTGATTATTCTCTAGTAACAAACCATTATCCGTTGATCTGATTCGAGAGTTCATGACAAGGTATTCAGTATCATATATTTTAATTGTTTAGATTCTTCGCAATGGATTATCACTATTTAGTCTTTTGTATTAAATATTTTATCGCCATGAACACAAACTTCAAAAGAAATATGAATTAATGATCATTAGAAAAATATCATGCTCAATATGGCAATATTGATTTCTGGTAGAGGGAGTAATATGAACGCCATCTTATCATCCCACGCACAATCAGAATTAAGAAATATACAACCATGCGTAGTTATATCCAATAACAACGATGCTCCTGGATTAAAAATTGCAAGGGAAAAATTCCATATACCAACAGAGGTACTCATAGGCCATGGAAAAAAAGGCTGGGAATATGATAAAGAACTAGTTTCTGTATTAAAGAATTATGGAATTTTCCCATCAAATGGTATTATTTGTCTTGCCGGCTATATGCGAATACTGAGTAAAGAATTCGTTAGAAGATACAAATTTAGAATCCTTAATGTACATCCCTCATTGTTACCCTCTTTTAAGGGACTCAATGCTCAAAAACAAGCATTTGATTATGGAGTGAAAATTTCTGGATGTACAGTTCACTTTATAGATGATGATGTAGATACTGGACCAATCATTATTCAAGAGAGTGTTCCTATTTATGAAAGTGATACGGAAGAAGATTTATCTAATCGTATACTAAAAATAGAACATAAGCTATATCCTCTTGCAATAAAACTTTTTTCTGATGGTAAACTACAATTAGATGGACGAAAAGTACATCTATTAGAGAAATAATTTAATATATCTAAAAGATTAGAATATTCATAATGTCTGATTCTCTGGTTCCAAATGATTTTGAAACTAGCTATATTCTTAAGCTTCATTATTTTGTTCCTAGTGAAAGAAAATTATGGACCATTATTGGTAAAAATAATGAATATTGGGTAGATCCAGAATTAGATTATTGCTCATGTAAGCATTATTACTATAAAACACTTTCAGGAAAAGAAAAATGTCAACATTTAAAGAGTTTTAATGAATTACTAAAAAATAATAACTATGATAAAATAAAATTCTCTGATGACGAATATTTTAATTTTCTTAGTATGCTCATAAAAGATATTCTTAAAGTTTAAAAATATTTGAATGATGATAATCATAATACTTGCTTCATTATTATGGATTTTAAAAAATTATATAGAAATATTTCATATTTTAGATTACACTAATTGAAAATGAATATACTTATTGTAGGCTCTGGAGGAAGAGAACACGCCTTAGGATGGAAGTTATCACAAAGCCAGTCTGTCAATAAGGTATATTATTGCCCCGGAAACGGAGGAACAATAAATAATCTACCTTATTCCATAATCGATTTTTCTAAGATAATGTCATTTGCAATAAAAAATAACTGTCTTGTAGTAGTAGGTCCAGAGGAACCATTAACAAAGGGAATAGTGAACGAACTATCAGATAGAATTAGCATTTTTGGCCCTACCTTAGAAGCAACAAGATTAGAGGCGAGTAAGTCTTTTGCAAAACAATTCATGAAACAAAATAATATATCTACACCTGAATTTACTAGTTTTTCAGATCCTGAAAAAGCAAAAGATTTTGTGTACAATACTGATAAATCCTTAGTAATAAAAGCTGATGGCCTTGCTGCGGGAAAAGGAGTGGTTGTATGCGAAAATAAAGAAGACGCTCTTAATGCGATCGATTCCATAATGATTAGGAAAAATTTTGGCAATTCTGGAAATGTTATAGTAATTGAGGAACGTCTTTTTGGTGAAGAGGTTTCACTTATAGGAATTTCAGACGGTAACACAATTATCCCTATGGCTACAGCCCAGGATCATAAACGAATTTATGATAACAATACTGGTCCAAATACTGGCGGCATGGGAAGCTTTTCACCATCCAATATTATTCCAATTGATTCTTTCAATGATATAATAAATAAAATTATGAAAAAAACTATACACGCGATGAAAAAAAATAACACTCCTTTCGTAGGATTTCTATATGCTGGCTTGATGATTGAAAAAGATACTCAAAAACCATATGTTTTGGAATATAATGTTAGAATGGGTGACCCAGAATGTCAGCCACTAATGATGAGAATGAAATCTGATTTATTCAATTACATAAAGTGTTCAATATCTGGAACTTTGGATACTTTACCTCCTCTTGAATGGTATGAAAACGCAGCCGTTTGTGTAGTAATGGCTGAAAAAGGATACCCCTCTACTTTTGAAAAAAGAAATGTGATCCATGGATTGAATTCTACTTTTGGGGACAATATTAAAATTTTTCATGCTGGAACTTTACGCAATGATAATGAAGTTCTTACCGATGGAGGAAGAGTCTTAGGAGTCACAGCATTAGGAAAAGATCTCACTCACGCCAGATTAGAAGCATATGAAGCAGTAAAAAAAATACATTGGGGGAAAAATAGGGAGTATTATCGCAAAGATATCGGATTAAATGGCTAAAAAGAATTTCCATAAATAGTTCTTTTTTCTGTGAATAACAGATCAACTGGAATATCATATTCGGTATAAGGAATTTTTTTTATTATCTGATTTTCAAATGCCAATCCAATAATGTAGTTTACTTTCCTGCTCGAAAGAAATCGATCATAATATCCTTTTCCATAACCTATTCTATTTCCTTGCAAATCAAAAGCAATTCCAGGAATAATTAATAAATCCATTTCTTCTAAAATTGAGTCAGATTTCACATTCTCTAATATTCCGTATTTTCCTTTTGTAAATTTTATTTCTTCTAAAGACTTTTCAATAATTCTAAAGAATTCAATTCTTTCCGAGTCAATAACTCTTGGTAAACCAATTGTTTTTTTTGTATCCAATGAATGTCTAATTATTTCAAATGTTTTTACTTCTGATCTAATTGGATAGTATATTCCAATTGATTGGGCATTTTTGAATTCCTTTGTAGAAAGGACCTTACGACTAATAATATTACTACGATGTATAATTTCAGGTTCAGAAAGAGAATTTCTTATTCTTAAAATTTCCTGACGTATCTGATATTTTGATATATTATTTTCTGTCATTACTTTTATTATTTTATAACTCTGCTAGCTGCCAGAACTGTATTTTTTAAAAGCATAGCTATTGTCATAGGTCCAACACCTCCAGGTACTGGAGTTATTCCTAAAACTTTTTTAGACACATTCTCATAATCTGCATCTCCAATTACCTTTCCATTTGCACGAGATATTCCAATATCTATTACTATTGTATGATCTCTCACCAAGTCAGCTGTGAGAGTAAATAACTTTCTGTTTCCTATTGCTGTAACGACTATGTCGGAATTTCTAATTTTTTCTTCAAGATTTTTTGTATTAGAATGGCATATAGTAACTGTTGCATCTTTATCAAGTAATAATAATGCTAATGGTTTTCCTACAAGAATACTTCGATTTATTATAATCGCATCTTTTCCTTTTAATTCAACATTGTAGTATTTGAGTAATTCCATTACTCCTAGTGGAGTACAAGGAATAAATGATGGTTTTCTGTTGAATAATAAACCTGCATTGTAATAGGTTAAACCATCAATATCTTTTTGAGGTTCGATCGTATTGATAACGTTAAACTGATTAATATGATTTGGGAGAGGTAATTGCATTAGAATTCCGTGAACTTTTTTATCCTCATTCAATGTTTTAATTAACTCAATCAGCTTCTTTTCTTCTATTGATGATTCTAATTTATTATCATTTGTTTCTATACCAACCTCGGAACACGCTTTATGTTTATTTCTTATATATATAGCTGAGGCAGGATCATTTCCTATTAATATAGTGGACAAGCATGGGTAAATACTTCTTTTCTTTAAATTCTGAATTTCTAGAATTAATTCTTCTTTTATCTTTGAAGAAACTTCAATTCCACTTATTATCAACAATTTATAGAAAATTTGCTTGTTTATAAAACCTATCAAATTGCTAACCTACAAGATTGAGGGATTAATTTTATTAGATTATCTTTTGAACTTAAAAGTCAATACAAGAATTATAAAGTGAAAAATGATAAATAGATTAAAACTGTAATATTGATGTGACTAAAGCCACTCCTATAAATTCTCATGCAGCCTTATTATTGGAATATATTGAGAAAGCAGGTGAGACCAAAAAATTTTTAGTAATTTCCGATCTGCATTTAGGTTCAGAAACAGATTTAATAAAAAAAGGTATAACTATTGATTCTAATTGGATAGCAAGAGATATTTTAAAAGAAATTTATGAGTTGGAAGCTTTACATTCATTTAATGGCATCATAATTTTGGGTGATCTAAAAAATTCTATAACACACATTACAAAAAATGAGTGGGAAACGATACCTACCTTCCTTAAACAGTTATCGTTAGATAAAGAAATATTTTTAATTCCAGGAAACCATGATGGAAATATAGATCTACTTGTACCTGAGTCAGTTTCAGTTAGTAATTCTAGTGGAATGATTTTTGGTGATATATTGTTAATTCATGGGCATACCCTTCCTGAACAAACAAAATCGAATATAAACAAAATTATTATGGGTCATATTCATCCTATTTTTAATAATTCTAATAGCGTTGTTCATGGAAAGAGATTATGGATATATCTTAAAATAAAAAAAGAATCTATTTTTGGATTGAAAACAAAAGGTATTGTTGAAATAATAATTATTCCTACTTTTAACAAATATTTTTATTCATTACGTTATCCTAAAGAGTCTAAATCTATTTCTCCATTAATTAGACAATTATTAAAAAAAGATGCAATACTTTCTGGATTATTGTTCACATTAGAAGGCTCCCTCATTAGCGAAATTCATGAAATTAAAAATTTATTTTAATTAATTCCTAAATTATCTAGCTTTAAATATTTTTTAAGAGGCTCAATAGTAGGCGAATTGGTTTGTAACCATTGGAGAGTTTTTATGAAGGAGGATGCCGCCTCAAATGTAGTCATTACTGGAATTCCCATTTCTACAGCTTTTCTTCTTATGTAATATTCATCATTTAACATGTTCAGGTATTTTTCCATGGTAGAAGTAGAAGGGATGTTAATGATAAAATCTATTTTATGTTGATATAAAAGATCAATAATATTTGGCTTTCTTTCAGGTTCATTGATCTTATAAATTCTTTGAATATCTTTAATTCCTTTCATTTCAAAGAAGTCAGCTGTATGTTCTGTAGCCATTATTTTATAATCCATGGATGTCATTAAAGATATAACTGGCAGTAATTTCTCCTTATTTTTCTGTCCACCTATGGTAATTAATGATGTTCCTCTTAGTGGTAAAGAATAACCTGCTGCTATATACGATTTGCTTAGTGCATCATAAAAACTTGTTCCAAAACATGCTACTTCCCCAGTAGACTGCATTTCAACACCAAGCACGATGTCTGCTCCTTCTAATTGCATAAAAGAAAATTGGGGGACCTTTATAGCAAAGCCACTTGTTTTCAACCATAATTCTTCGTCGATATGAGGTAAAGATTTATTTAACATCGCTCTGGCGGCTAAGTCAATAAGATTTACTCCTACGTATTTTGAAACAAAAGGCATCGATCTTGATGCCCGTATATTGGCCTCTATAACCAAGACTTCTTCATTTTTAACTAAAAATTGAATATTAAAAGGACCTAAAACATTCAAAGCTCTTACGATTTTGTTAGAATAGTCTGTTATTGAATCCATAATACTTCTTGTCAATCTCCATGGAGGAATACACATCATTGCATCTCCTGAGTGAATACCAGCATTATCTATATGTTCGATTATAGAACCAACAATTGTCTTATCTACTGAACCAACACCATCCACTTCGATTTCAGAAGCATCTTGGTAAAATTTACTTATCACGATTGGATGGTCTGGACTAACCATAGTTGCATTCTCTATAAATTTCTCTAACTGTTTATCATCCCAGACCACTTTCATAGCTGCACCACTGAGAACGTATGATGGTCTTACTAATACAGGATATTGTACTGATTCAGAAAAAGTCTTTGCCTCTGCAAGATTAGTAAATTTTCGCCATGGAGGTTGTCTAATTTTTAACGAATCTAAAAGTTTTCCAAACTTTTCTCTATCTTCGGCTCTATCTACATCAGAACTAGAAGTTCCAATTATTTTTATACCGTTCTTTGCCAATTTCTGTGTTAAATTGTTTGCAGTTTGCCCTCCAACACATGTAATTATACCATCTGAATCCTCTTTTTCATAAATGTCCATAACTCTTTCTAAAGTAATCTCTTCAAAGTATAATCGATCTGAAACATCAAAATCTGTTGAAACGGTTTCAGGATTACAATTGATGAGTGAAACCTCATTGATACCATTATTTTTAAGGCCAAAAACCATATTCACTGTTCCCCAATCAAATTCAACACTACTTCCAATCCTATACGGACCTGCTCCCAAAACTATTGCATTTTTACCTTTCTTTTTAATTTTTACATCGTCATAATCTCCACCATATGTAAGATAAAGATAATTTGTCTGGGCAGGCCATTCTGCAGCGAGGGTATCAATCTGTTTTATGACCGGTTGGACCCCAAAAGTTTTTCGTAGATGTCTCATTTGATCTTCATCTAGGTTAAGATAGTTAGCTAATTGTTTATCGGAAAAACCTAATTTTTTTGCTTCTCGAATAATATTTTTTTGAAAGCTATTGGATGATTTTTTAAATTTTATTTCCATTTCTACAATATTTTTGATTTTGTTTAAAAACCAAGGATCTATACTAGATAATTCATTGATCCTTTCAATTGTCATCCCAGAATAAATTGCTTTAACTACATCCGATAAAATATTATCATTAGGATTCAAAAGAGAATATTCTATTTTTTCTAATTCTTGCAATGCTTTTTCATCTAAATTATTATTACCAACGATTCCAATTTTTCCAGTATCACACATTCTAACTGCTTTTTGAATTGCTTCCTCGAAAGTTCTTCCTATAGCCATCACCTCACCAACTGATTTCATTGTCGTTCCTAGTCTAGTATTCACATTTTCAAATTTATTGAAATCCCATCTCGGCATTTTCACTACAATATAATCTAGGGATGGTTCAAACAAAGCTGTAGTTTTTTTAGTCACTTTGTTAATTAATTCATCTAAAGTATAACCAAGTCCCAATTTCGCAGCCATATAGGCTAGCGGATACCCTGTTGCTTTGCTGGCTAAAGCAGATGATCTCGAAAGTCGAGCATTTATTTCTATAGCACAATAATCTTCAGAAGTAGGATCAAGACCAAATTGAATATTACATTCACCTATTATTCCGCATTCACTTGTTGCCCGCATTGCTGCTGAACGAAGCATATGGTATTCAAAATTATTAAGTGTCTGCGAAGGGGCCACTACTATATTATCACCTGTATGTACTTTCATAGCTAACATATTTTCCATATTACAGACAATTATGTTATTTCCTATATGATCTCTCATTACTTCATATTCTATTTGTTTCCAATGACCAACATACTTTTCAATGAGTACTTGTTTACTCATGCTTAAAGAAATACCCCTATGTACAATTTCTTGAAGCTCATATTCATTGTGAGCTACTCCTCCACCTTTTCCTCCTAAGGTATATGCAACTCTTACAATAACTGGATAACCAATATTTTTTGCAACTTTTATTGAGTCTTCTACAGAATATGAGGGTGAACTAGGTAATACACGAACGTTGCTTTTTTGCATCGCTTCCTTAAAGAGCTGTCTATCTTCTGTTCTCTCTATACCTTCGATTGGTGTTCCAAGAACTTTAGTCCCATATTTGTTTAATATCCCATCTTTGAACAACGTCGTTCCACAATTAAGAGCTGTTTGTCCTCCAAATGATAGCATTATCGAGTCAGGTCTTTCGATTTCCAATATTTTGGAAACATATTCTCTAGTGATAGGTAATAAGTATACCACATCAGAGAATCTAGTATCTGTTTGAATTGTAGCAATATTGGGGTTAATTAATATGGTCTTTATTTCATCTTCTTTGAGAGCTTTGAGACATTGAGAACCAGAGTAGTCAAATTAGCGGTTAGAATTCTAACTTTCGCCTGCTTCTCCGATTTTGATTGCACCACTACCCAGTACTACAACTTTTTTTATATTTTCTCTCCTTGGAATTTTTTTCACCTCTTAACTTATAATTAAGTTTATTTATTAGGTAATTTTTCTCTCATATTTAAATTAACAATTTCTTTAAATTTATCAAAAATATAATTACAATCATTCGGGCCGGGAGATGCTTCTGGATGAAATTGGACAGCAATGATTGGTTTATCCTTATGGATTATCCCTTCTATGGTTTTATCGTCTGGGTTATAAAACCAAGGCTGAAAATCCGTAGAAGTTAGACTCAAGGGATCAATCCCATAACCATGATTCTGACTGGTTATATACGATAAGCTATTTTCTTCATTAATACATGACTTATTTTGTCCCCTGTGTCCATACTTTAGTTTATATGTATCTGCACCGCCTGCTAAAGCAAGTATTTGATTACCCAAACATATTCCTAGCGTAGGTATAGATATATCTATCAGCTTTTTAGCTGTTTCAATTGAGGGTTTACACATTTTTGGATCACCTGGTCCATTACTTATTATAACTCCTACAGGATTATATGATAAAATTTTTTCATAAGTTGAATCCCACGGAACCTGAACAACTTTGAAACCAATTCTTAATAAGTGTCTAATTATACTGTATTTAGTTCCAGTATCTAATAAGACTACAACTTTGTTCTCAGATTTACCATAAATTTTTACAACATTGGAGCTGACTGCCGACATAAAATTTTTTGTATTGTAAAATTCTACATTTATTATATTCCTAAAGTCAATTTTATCTATAGGTTTATCAGATACTGTCAAAACTCCCATCATAACACCTTTCTGTCGAATTATTTTTGTTAGTTCGCGTGTGTCAATGCCATATATTCCTGGTATTTTTTCTTCATATAACCACTCATCTAACGTTTTCACACAGCTCCAATGGCTTGCCACACTAGATAAGGAATGAATAACAAGTCCGTTAGGTTGAATTTTTTCTGATTCAAAATATTTTGGGATTCCAAATTCATCAATAATATTCTTGTCCGGAACACCATAATTCCCAATTAAAGGATATGTCAAACTTAAGATCTGTCCGCTATAGGATGGGTCTGTCAGACTTTCAATATATCCGACCATGCCAGTATTAAATACAATTTCCCCTGCTTTTTGAGTAGGATAACCAAATCCAATACCTGAAAATGATCTGCCATTTTCTAATAATAACTTAGCATGGAAACCGGTTTGTTTAGGATATAGTATTGGAATTTTATATCTTGATTAATACAATTAAAACAAAATTTAAGTTTTGCTAAAAAAAGGATATTATAAAGTTAAGTTTATGTCTCATCATTATCTTCCTCAGTTATTAAATATTTTACGGTATCAACATCTTTTTTGCCATTTTCATCCATCACAATTAACTTGAATTCTAATATGTTTTCTTCCAAACCTTCTGGGATTGGAAATGCATAAATCATTGAATGGCTTGTATTGATATTATCTTCGGAGTTTCCTAATTGTTTCCATAAATAACTACTTATTTTACCTTCTGGATCAAAACTAGAAGATGCATCTAAAACAATATTTTGATTATCTTTGATAACTTGATCCAAACCTGCATTCGCTATTGGTTTTTTATCAATGATTTTTGAATTTTCCTCTTCTGCATTTATTTGGGCATTTGATATAGTGGAAGAATTTAATTCAGAAAACTGAGACATTAATTTAATATTTTCATTATCAATTGAATTTCCAATTATTTTATTACCAGATAATTCATTAGTTGATTCAACATTTGGTTTCTTGTAATAGATTTCACTAGTTTCTTCCTCGCTGGTATTTCTGCTGCTTTCGTCATCCTCTTCCTCGCTGGTATTTCTGCTGCTTTCGTCATCCTCTTCCTCGCTGGTATT
>DASUZI010000218.1:0-2315 GCA_036376955.1 Nitrososphaeraceae archaeon | reverse complement strand
TTAATAATAAATAACATAATGTTCCAAATTTGGTAAATGCACCATAAATTTCCTGAGCCATTTTTTTTGTACCCTCAATATCGAGATCTCCCATTTTTAGAGTTAATATGACTATATCGGAAACAGCAAGAGTGTTAATTGACCAATATCTAATTCCAGGACTAGTGTCAATTATTACAAAATCTGCATTTTTTTTTACAAAGAGTTCTTCTCGTAAAAGGATAAAATTTCTAAGTAGCTGCATCTGCGAGCTTTGTCGTGAGACATTCCCCTCAAGTTTGTAAATTTCTTCTTTACTTGAATTAGCAAAACCTACATTTAATGTCCCTTTCATGTCATTTGAAATCCTCTTTGTTATATCTAGACAAACATCATCGACAGTAGCATTTCCTAGAAGAAAATCATTAATCCATTTTTTTGGTTCATATATATCAAAATACGATCCAAGACTAGGAGCATAAACATCAAGGTCTAGCAAATAGACATTATAACCCTTTTTTGCCAGCAATGCACTAAAATTTGCTGCAATTGTTGTTTTACCAGTTCCACCTTTATAGGAATGAAATGCTATGCACTTCGTCATTCTAATTACAATAGTATTTTGCTTATATTAAAACAATCATCATAATATCATGTTATTTAGTGAGACAAAACATTCTCTATATGTTTTAACAAATCTTCAATTGAAATTGGTTTTTGAATAAAACATTTATGATCCATATTAGGATATTCTTCCAATAAAGAGTCATAATATGCTTTAAAAGATGTTATAAAACAAACTTTAAGATTTTTATCAATTTGTTTTATTTCCTGAACTAACTCAAAACCATTCATTCCTTCCATTCGAACATCAACAAGAGCTAAATCATAAGAACCTTTAGTAAAATTATGTAATGCTAATTTTGGATCATTGTAAGTATCGACTTGATATCCATAATTTTCTAATCCTAATTTAAAAGGAAGTGTTGTTCCAGGCTCGTCATCAACGATCAGTATTCTTTTCTTCTTATTTTCCATGATACTAATATATGAGAAAATATTCTATCAACATATAAAAATATTTATTCATAATATGATTAAATCCATTGACAATAATTCAGATTAACAAATCTATATATAATAAATAGATTAACTGTGATACTACTATTTGGATTTAGTTGGAATGGTGAAGCTAAAAGTTGCACCTTTATCTACATTATTTTCGGCCCAGATTTTACCACCGTGACCTTCCACAATGTTTTTACAGATAAACAATCCCAAACCAGTTCCAGTTTTGGATCCTTTTGTAAATTTCAAAAATAGCTTTTGCATTATAGCTGGTGGGATTCCTAAGCCTTTGTCTATAATTTGAATTAAGACATCATCATTGTTATCCTTTTTATTTTTGGCATTATTGCTGGTTCTTTTTATAGAGACTATAATATCTCCTTCATTTGTATATTTTATTGAATTATTGATAAGATTTAGATAGACTTGATTTAATCGAATTTTATCTCCAATAATATCTATTGAATCATCATTCGATTTTAGGATTATTTTGATTTTGTTATCGGTGATTTGACTCTTTATTTCCTTTATTGCTTCGTCTGAGAATTTTACTATATCTAACTCTTGTAGGTCTAATGTGAAAAGATTTTCATCTATTCGTGCTATATCTAAAAGATTATTTGTAAGAAAATGTAATTTTTTTGCATTATTGATTATAATTCGTAATAATTCTTCTTGTTGTATTACATTTAGGTTCTTGTTGGAAAGCATTACTTCTGCTAGCCCCAAAATAGGTTGAATAGGATTTCGTAACTCATGAGCTGCTATATTGAGAAATTGTCTTTGTGTTTCATTTTTATATTTAAGTTGACTGTACAGATCTTCTGCTTTTTTATAGATATCTGCTTGTTTCCATAAACTTTCAAAAATAGAAACATAATATAATACGGTGGATTTGCTGTTTGAATACGTAGATAATCCCATAGCATCTATAGAGTTATCGACATCATCATTTACTAATTCGACAGCCATAGAATGACTCCTATCCACTACAACAATAGTAACCTTTAATTGAAGTGGTTCAGGTAAATATTTGACATCTATTTTCATTGAATTCTTTAAATTATCTACGAAATCAGTAATTTTTTCATCAAATGGTGTAAGAATTCTTATTTTAATTTCTTGTCCAGAATTAAATATTTCTCTTACAATATCAAATCCATCTGCTCCTACAATTCGTCTATAAAATGCATTTGCTGAAGAGAATAATAATAAAATCTCATTTTTGGCAGTTTTGACTAATTGTATGGAAGTTTTTAATGCCTCTT
>DASUZI010000217.1:0-20037 GCA_036376955.1 Nitrososphaeraceae archaeon | reverse complement strand
GATCTGCATCTTTTAAAATTCTTAAATTTGTGGATACTGCAGCAAAGGTAGTATCAAAATGCTTTGCTAATTCTGAAGGAAACATATCATGTTCCCTAAGCAATAATAAAATCTGTCTTCTGTTATCCTCAGCTAGTGCTTTCCAAACCGAACCTGCCATTATCATAATATTATAATTAAAGAATTATTTAAACATTTAAACATTTAAACATTCTATATTGTATAGTATGTATATGTATTCAACATCTATAAAACAACACGATAGAGGTTGGACTTAATTGTTAAAAGAGTTGACTAACTATTGTAGAATAAATGAAAATAAAGAAAAGGAAGTGTGGGAAAAACAATGAATTACATTTTAGATAAACACAAAGTTGTTTCTGAACGTGAATGGATAGAAGCTCGGAAAGAACTACTTAAAAAAGAAAAAGAATTTACTGTATTACGTGACCAACTCAGTCAACAACGACGAGATTTACCTTGGGTTCAGGTCAATAAAGAATATGTCTTTGATGGACCAAATGGAAAACAGACATTGTCACAACTGTTTGACGGACGAAGCCAGCTAATAGTATATCACTTTATGTATGATCCTACATGGGATGCACCATGTCCGTCATGTTCTTTTTGGGCAGACAATTTTAATGATATAATTGTACATTTGAATCAAAGAGATGTGACCATGATAGCAATTTCTAAAGCGCCTTATAGTAAGATAGATGCATACAAGAAGCGGCTGGGGTGGGATTTTAAGTGGATTTCTTCTTTTGATACAGATTTTAACCGTGAATATTATGTATCATTTACAGCAGAAGAATTAGAAAAGAAAGAAGGTTTCTACAATTTTATCATACAAAATCCATATGTTTCGGAACTGCCTGGGGTGAGTGTCTTTTATAAAGATCCATCAGGTAAAATATTTCACACATATTCAGCTTATGCACGTGGAATAGATATATTGAATAATACATACAACTATCTTGATCTAGTTCCAAAGGGACGGGACGAGGATGGTTATGACTTTCCTATGGCATGGGTTCGTCGTCATGATGAATATAACAAAAATAATGCCTAAAAAATATAACAGGATCAAATTCAAACATGAGCAGTATTGCATCTCAGATAATACTTCCAAAGATTTTTAATTTTGCTAATGGATAATTAGAAGTTTATGGAAAGTCCAGTGAGGAATTACAAAAAGTTATAACAAGTTTTGGTGTACAGACCTACAATCATTTTGTTGAATTCAGTCATGATTAGTTATGCAATTTTTTATTTTATAACTTGATATTTAAGTAGAACAAATCGATTATCAAATAAAGTCAAGTCGTAGTCGCCATAGCCTGGACCACCTATATCTATAAACCTTAAATCAACAGTCTAACAAACTTATGAACAAAAATATTGGGATTAACTTCAATCTTGCTCAGATAGGACTACTATATAACAGAGTTCCAATAAGTGGAATAGAACAAGCAAAAATCTTCAAGAATTATATTTGTTGACAAAAAGAAGTTACAGAACAAAATGTAAAAATCAAAATATATTAGTATAATATCTATTTAGTTAAAGATAATGTCATCTGTAAATGATTATTTTTTTGAATTCTCTTCTAATGACTTGACTCTCCTGAATTATTTTCTGTATTCCAGACGTAATGACTTTTCAGAGCATCTTTAGAAATATGCCAGAAATCATAATTTTCACCAATCCGATCCCCTGCATCATTAAGTTGTATTTTGCCTGAAATACCGTTATCAAAAGATTCTGTTGTTTTGGAAACTATATCTTTGAAAGGGTTCTTACTACTATTTTTATAATCAACAAGATAATTATTGGTATTATTTGCATACAAGCTTAAAGAAGAAATCCAAAAAGAATCGTAAGCTATTGCAGGGTAGGTTATGGAACCTCCATCGTGTAACTGCCTTTCTAATATTTCGATTAGCTCATGAATTTTAGGTGATTTTGTATCTATGGAGTATAAAGGATTTGAAAAATTGGTTTTAATTGCAAATATTGCAGAATCTATATTCTTTGTAATGTGATGATTCTGAGCAATACTATCACTGCCATACCATCTGATGTTACCAAGCGAATGATACATAGAAGATTGAATTAAGATAGGTGTTACTTCATCGTAAGATATTAGAAAAACTCCTACAGATTTATTGCCATATTTTTTTATTGCCTTATCTACAATACTGTTTAATCTTTCTAGATCTTCATTCCACATAATGAAATTAATTCTATGTAAACTTGTAGCAAATTTACCTGTATGTGGTTTATAGTTTATCCCCTCTTCAATTTTTCCACCTAGTTTTTCAAATTGATATTTTGTCGATTTGTAAAGTTCATTTCCATAGATGTCGCCTCTCCACATTGGTACAACTACTTTTATTCCATCATCAATCATTCGCTTTGCAATAATCTTTCCTTGGTTGATATCATCTGGTACCAATCGGAAAAGATTATCTCCTGGTATAGAAAGTAATGGAGAAGTACTAGAGTAGCTCATTAGTATAATATCATTAGTATCTGCGTATTCTTTCGCACCTAAAACTGCAGTGCTTGTAGCTGGCCCAACAATAATTTTAGCTCCAATGGAATGTAATTGTTTTATTGCCTCGAGAGAATCTTCTGGGCTTGATTTTGAATTTGCCATAACAAGATTGAACCTTGATGAAGAGTTCATTTTTTCAAAATATTTATTTACGTCGTGCTCGGCTTTTTCCAGAGCCACTTTTACTGGTTTTCCAATTGACGAATACGAACCAGTAAATGGTATAATGGCTCCCACAACAAATTCTTTATGTAGATTCTGCTGTCCATCAGCACCAACAATAGGAGTTAATGATGATTTTTCAGAGATATGGTTCTTCTTAATTAACCATGAAGTATTTCCGCCATTTTCAAATCCATTGCCAAGATAAACAGAGGAGAACAATACAAGAGAAAGAACAGTTATTGAAGTAAAAATGATTTTATTATTAGGTCTTCTCTTTTTCATTCTAACAACAATTTTAAAGGCAAGGTCTTTTGAATTCCATTTAATAGAATATCGTAAATACCATATAAGACCACCAGCTATTAGTAAATAATGGGCAGAGAGTAACAAAGTAGAAATCCAAAGTTGTTCTACGAATGTTGTAAGAACTATTATCGCAAACCAACTATCTCCTACTACAATTGCTAAGAAACCTATTAATTCACATACCCATGGGACTAGATGATGTTTCTCATTTTTAATACCAAGAAGAATTGTTATGGCAAGAACAGTCAATATAGAATTTAAAGTAGGATAAGCAATAGTGACAATAAAGAGCATCACACCCCTAAAGTTGGATGTTTGGGCTAGATCCAACGTCAGATTTAAAATATATGCTAAGAATAACCCAGTCAATATTATCATCAAATACATAATTTTTTTATCTATAATGTAACTGAGTTTTTTTCTTATTATCATTAATCTATAAATCAAAAAGACATATGCAGACAACAAAAAAAAATCTGCAAGAGACGGTACAGGAGATACAATATCTAATACTACTTCATAATATGCCCATATTATATTGGCAATAAACCAAAACACAAGTCCTATCGTTAAAAGAATATTTTCTTTATTCTCATCAATATTCTCCCTATTTTTTAAAAAAGCATATGATGCTAATCCTGCAGCAACCAAAGAATTTATAATCAATATCCAATTTGAATATATTATTTTACTGTCAGGATCAGCAAAAATTATAATTAAATTTCCTACAGCTATAGTAAAAATGACACATAGAAAAAAATACAGCGATATCAATTCTCTTTTTTCTATAGATATCTATTAGCTATTATTAAATCCTTTTTTGTTAGAAGAAATACAATTGCTTTAATTTAATAAAGTAATTAGTTAATTTGTTAAGCTTATAAAACAAATTATATAAGTACATAGAGAAAATAATCGGTCCAGACATGGAATTTAAAACTGGTGAAGATGTTAAAGAAGAAACTTGAAACCTTCTTCTTTATTCAAAAAGTTATTGTTACACTATCGTGCGAGTTATTGTTACTGTAACACTAAGTCTTAAAAATAAAATAAAACAAAATAAATAATAATAATAATAAAATAAAGAATTTAAAAATTAAAGTTAATGTTACAGTAATATTATCGTTCGTGTTATTGTTACACTATCTTTCTTTTTGACTATTTTTGAGGATGATAATATGAGTGCCAGTAATAATATAAGCACCGAAAAAAGTAAAGAGAAGATACAAAAGGAATTCCGGTCAGGGCAAGTATCGGTTATACGAATCATCTTTAGTAAATTAGTAATAATGTCATTTCTTAACCAACAGCAACAAAATGGTTTTTCAAATACAGTAATGGCTCAAATCCAGTAATGGCTCAATACACGAAAATATATCTACAGTTATCATAATGAGAATGTATAGTAAATATCCTACCGATATAAACAAATATGAATGTAGAATAGGTTCATTTGAAGGCTTTTTTGTTAGTTCAGTAGAATTTTATAAATTTTATAAATTCGACAAAGATGATCGAAAGATCTAGATGGAGGTAATAATCAAACGGGAGCACAATGCCCAATAGATCCGCAAAGCTCTAACCGAATGTATTCTACTAGTATTTATTCCGTGTTAGGCAAACTTTCTTCTACTTTAAATTTTCGCCATGCAGCATCTATTGCTATATACAATTCTAGAGATACAGTTGTGAGTGGAAGTTATGCCATATGAATCCTGGAAATGCAAGTTTCGTTCTAGATAATGCTCTAATAGGGCAAGACAGGTGGTTAATACGAATATCAGGACCAGCGAAAAATGTTGAGGCTGCTGTTTAAATTCAGATAATAGCACAATGCTTCGTTAACTCATAATTTTGTTATTTTTTAATTTAATCATAGAAAATTATTTTAATATTAAAATATTATAAATTTCAGAACATAGAATGAGAATATAATATATTAATAAATATATTTTAGGCATTATGTAGTTTAGTGATTTGACAAAGACACCAAAGATCAAGTAACCAATTTTTGTTGCCATAGCAAATTTAACAACAAGATTGTTTGCACCAATAATATGTTAAGGCTATGACAACAATATTTTTTAAATAACATATTCAAAACATAGAATGAGAATTTCAAGAATTAATAAATATAATGGTACTAACTATATTTTAGTCCAAATTTGAAACCATTTGGCAAAGCATTAAGTCATAATACGTCATAGTCTGATCCTTAGCGGAATCTTCTACCCGTTCAGGCTATGACAATTAGTCAATCTATTACTCTAATTGTATTTGATTTATTTGAAGAAACAAATCATATTATGTAACATTTTTCAGTGTATTTTATTGGAAAGAATTATCTAATGAATACTTTAATAATCAAGTAAACTATATAGTATATGTTACTAATTTACTAATTCTAAATATAATTACTATTATTTAACAATCATGTTCAAGTTGGTAACTATGTTCGGATTTTTTTATGGTTATATTAATCATGTTATCAGTTTCAACAGCATTTGTTAGTAATATGATTATTTTTCTAATGCAATTGCCTTAGGAAAACATTCTGATAAAAATTACAGATACCCAATAAAAAAAATATTAGTCTGATGAAAGAGATAATAGGTATTCACTAGACTATAACTATTATCAATATTATCAACCTATGCAACAACACTAGTCAAATTATGATAATACCAATTACGGTTATGATAATGACTATAAAGATAAAAGATTCTCTTATAACACTAGTTATGAGGATACTAAAAAATAGAATACATATCCAACAAAAGACAAGAAATATGTCTATCAAAAAGGACAATTTGAAGGTTTCTACGTTGAATCAGTTGGATTCTGTAAACTAAAAATTGCCCAAGGTCGACCAGGTCCGCAAGGAATTCAGGGTAGACAAAGTCCAATCGGTCCTAATGGCACACAAGGTCGACCAGGTCCACAAGGTCAATCCGTTATTATTACTCTAAAAGATACTAGTAACTATATCGTTAATTCATTTTTCACAGAGGTTAATCCAAGCAGCGATGAATGCGTCTTTGCTATTTGTGACATAGAGAATTCTATAAGTATAGGTTATGATACTGATCCAAATAAGGGTTTTCAAGTTGGAAGGGATGTTCAATTTATTTTTACACCAACGAATGCATGTTCGTGAATGTTCAGAATATAGGAGAACTCTCTCTAATCTTTATTGTTCAGGCTACTTGATTTGACAATATACCCACCCATATACCTTAAATCTCACTCTCATTTTTTTATTTTTTATCCTATTGATAGATACTTATTGTAATTATTGAAATAAATATTAATTTCAAAACATAGAATGAGAATTTGTAAAACTGATAAATATTATTTGCATGTTATGAACATTACAATATACTCATAAAGTCCTTTCCCAGACAGATAGGCAAATCGTCATAGTCTGAATTATCATCTGGATCTCCTACCAAGTTCAGGATATGACAATAAATTGATTAATTAAAAAATTGTCTCAAATTATTAAATAGTCTGATAGAAATTGATTGATACAATCAGCAGTAGGAAAATAGAATGTATTATCATTAAACCATAGTATTCTATATTGTTGGTTTCTTGGAATGGATTCACTTCTTAGAGAGCTATGGCTTTTCTTATATTATTATTTTATTACTTTTAGCTTGATTTCTAGAAAAAATATCTTTCATTAAACATTTCTTTCGACTGCAGCCCAATCCAACTAATGCAATTAGTATGATCTAGTAGTAGGATAAGTTAGTTGTATTTTTGAAGTCAATAAGCAATCAAATTTTAATTCAATTTTACCTTCTATAATTTGATAGTAAATAAATAAAACCTTAATCAGACGATAATATTTTTGAAGCTGTACTAATAATAAAACTAAGTGAAGAGGATATTTGTGATAATTTATGTTGTTCATAAGCTAATGAAGATATACCTCTTCCTCTATTTTTGATTGTAGCTATATAATTGTCAATAAGGAAGTCTTCTACATATCCACATAAAGATCCCTTAATAATTACACCATTCATAATTCCTATACATTTTCTCCCTAAAGAAAGAATACTACCATGTTGTTCAAAATGAAATCTAACCATTTCCTTTCCCTTTTCTCTACGTATTATATTCTTTGCAACGTTCATTGCTTGTCTTACTGCAAATTGTGCTAATTGCGGAGATAAATGTAAAGTATCAATGGAAAATGCAGAAATATCACCTAGAGCAAATGCATTGCTAAATCCTTCGACTTGTGAAAAATTGTTTACTTTTATCCTATTGGATTTTGTTTTTTCAATTTTGGGTATTGTATGAATTTCTTGACCTTTTATTCCAGCAGTCCAAATGGACAAGGTATTCTCCAAAATTGTGTTATCATTTAATAAAACAGATGACTGACGAACTTCTTTAATTGGATTATTTGTAATTATTTCTACATTATTTTGTTTTAAAAAATTTTTAATAGATCTAACTAGTTTTGAATTCCATTCAGGCAGAATATCAGATTGAGCTTCAACTATAGTTATCTTTATTTTTTCTTTAAATGTTTCACAGAGAGCGCCTGCTAAACTAATTCCTGTTGCTCCACCCCCACATATTATAATATCTTTATTCGTATCTCGAATTTTATTTTGTAAAACTAATGCATCATTTAACGACCTAAAAGACTGAGCGTATTCCTTTGCTCCTTTAATTCCAAAGAAAGCATTAGATGCACCTAATGCAATTATAACATAATCAAAATTATACTCTTTGTTATTTGATGTTATGATTTTATTTTCGTTGAAATTTACTCCTAGTACAACCTCGTTATAAAATTTAACGTCATCTTTCATTAAATCATAAATAGGAAATGAAATCTCACTTGTTTTCTTTATTCCTGCGGTAACTAAATGGATTTGTTGTAAAAGTTGGTGATAAGGATTTTTATCGAAAATATTTATCTCAAATTTAAGATCGTTATCTGTCAATAAATTCGCTGCTGAAAATAATCCAGCATAACCAGAACCTAAAACACACACTTTTTTCATTTTTTTGTAATCTCCACCTAATAAAATAACTTTATCCTTATTTTAGGTAAAGATTGTTCTCACTTAAAAATATCAGCTAAAATTCTAAACTAAAGATTTCGAGGTCTACACAACGTATTGCTGAATATCAAGAACAAACTATTCAAACTATAAAAATTGTTTTGATTATATTGAAGCAGAAAACAAGTGATAGACTCCTTTCAATCAGTAATAGGCTCTTTTCATTCACAAGTGGACAGAAATAGTAGTAATGGTGTTTGGGACTTGTTAAATCCACCAAGAATTGCGGAAAATCATGTAGTAATGGAAAATAACTTTACAAATTACCTGTTAAGTACTAGTACTCTCATAATTAACTCTCTAGCATCCAATTTTATATTTTATATAGATAAACAAAAGAAGAATATGATGATACTTACATAACAATTAAGCGATTAACAATTCCATATACTTGTTGACTTCCAAAATGATTCTCTGTATCTTTATCATCTGGATCAATAGATATTGTATTGCCTTTGGAAATCGTTATTGATATTCCTGCATCGTTCCATATAGTTATACCATTTATTTTAATATCAGCGGTTCCATTTATTGATAAATTGTTGCTATTACTATCTGATGTAGGTAGAATTATCATGTCTCTGTCCTCTTCATTTTCACTAAAGTTTATTATTTGATGAATATGTCCCATAGAACCATCCATAGGTGATGCCAAAAAATTTGTTTCAAAGTTTATTACAGTTCCATTACGGACATTTAAAACCCAATCTCCAGTTAATATTACTTTGAATACATTTGTTATATTAAATTCATGTTGAGGAACTGTCATAACTAAAGAGCTTATAGTTCCTATGACAGAAAAAGTCTTGCTAGTACTATTTACAGATTGAGTATCTACCATTTTTTGATTTGTATCTTTATCTTTTTCCATTTGAGCAAATACAATAAATAATTCATAACCATCACTATTGCTTATAATCATGGCAAATGAAGCTATAGATAACGATAGGAAATTGAATATTGTTATTGTAACCTTAGTTATAATATTGAATGATAGTAATACTGCTTTAACCATTCTTAGCTCTTTAATAAAGTACCTAAAATAATTAGTTTGCTATCTATATTTAATGTATCTACTTATATTATTTTTATATAACTACAAGAAATATTAATAATGTTTCAAATATTTCTTTATTCTTTCAATAAATCTACTAGGTTTTTTATTATGTGAACAATTATAGCACAATTAATTTCAATATTGTTCTCTTGATTACCATACATTAGACTTTTATTTTTGAACTTGTATCGGTATTAATCCTTCTCGGGGATATTTAAAATTTCTATACATTTTGGTATAATAAAATCGAAAAAATTCTTATTAATACCTTTTCTAATATTGTTTGGTATAACAAATCTTACATTATATTCTTAATTACTGAATATTAGACTTTTATTTTTGAACCGCTAGATACTACTTATTCTTGTATCATTTAAGATGGAACTATTTTTTAATTGTTTATGTATTATTTACTATTATTTACTTATATTTTTATTTCTTTATATGAAAGTGATGGTGTTATCCCACTTTCTATTATCATAATTATTATCAATACGATTGTCTACTAATTGATGAGACTTTAGTACTTGCAGGATATAATATGCTCAAGATAATTAGATCAACCATCTTCTTTATTTTTCTGATAAAATGCAAATATATTACTCTATTATTAAAGTAAAAAGAAATGCTATGAAAATTTGATTTAAGAACTATAAGAGAGGATTATGCTACATGTTAGGCATTAGTACTAACATTTCTAATAATGTCTTAATAAACTATGTAGATAAAATAAAGTCAATGTTTCGACATTACAATGATGATAAATTCAAAAATATTATAGATGAATTTATACTATCTTCATCAGATAATGAATCAATAAAATACATTTTACGGAATATTGATTTTGAGGCATTCAAATTAGGAATTTCTTTTTATCAAATGATATTCCTATTAATTCAAAAAGATGTGATTCAAAACAGAAAATCTCAAATAAGATAAACTACAAATTATTAAAGAAATTATCATTTTTATATATATTACAATAAGTTATTAATTATAAAAGCTAAATATAAGGTTAGTAATCTGTCTACATTGGACCTTCTCTTTTAGAACTGATATCTGTATTATCTTAAGTTGTCGTCTCAAATTATTTAGTTTTTTATAATTTGTATTTTTGTTGTTCAATATTTCAACTTATCTGTAGAAATATAAAAATCAAATAATACCATTTTTTTGTAACAAATATTTTATTAATTGATACCATATAAAATTAAGAATTTATTTTGAAAAATTGCTTAAACATCTATAGATATTACTTTTATCAGACCAAGTCAATATCATCTTCAAAAGATGGTTATACAAATAAAAGAATAGTTTCTTTATTTGCTTTTAACTAGATATTATAAAATAATCATAAGTTTAGGTTTGATTAGAGTTGAAAATAGTATCAAAATCTTCATGGTAAAATACTGAAAGTATGAAATCATAGTATTACGTTTTTGATAAAAATCTAGGTAACCTAAAGCATATTTAACAATCGCAGCGCCTAATGAATGAGCTATGATAAGAATATAAACATCCGGACATTATTATTGAATTCAATAATAGATTGTATATGTTCTCCTCCATTGTCTATAGAATTAACTTTAGTCTTCCCTTACCGGTTTTTGAATTCTAATTACCTTATTGACTCCCACCGCCACCTAAGATGTCTTTTAGACCCTGACCGATTTTCTCTTTTGCCATATCACCAATTTTATCCATCATGCTATTACCACTGTCTGAATTATTTTTACCTTGTCCAACATTAGTTTGATTATCTCCTTGTGCAAATGCTGATCCTGTAAAGCCTCCTACTACTGTACTAATTCCAATAGCCATCATTAAAATTACCACATTGATAGAAACTGCCATTTTCAATACAAAGTAGTGCTAATAATATTATATAAGAATTTGATATCTTTCCAGATAAATTGAATTCTTATCATTAAAAAAAAGAATCTGATGATGATTAAGATATTTTTAGCAATCAAGAATTTCTATTATTATTATATATCAGACTTTTTTAAATGAATAGAAACTAATAATGCAAAGTGAAATATATTTTTTAAAAGAGAAATTCTCGACATTATTTATATTAACTTACCTAATTATTTGTGAATCATTTAAGAATTTATCTTTGTTATTTCGAAGGGAAATAATATAATTATTAAATATGATTCTTTATTAATATAATTATGTGGGGTATCACAATGTATCTCATGCGGCTTGCTGATTACTTACAAGGGGATAAAGATAAAAAAACTTGTAGGATATGTAATTATATTGCTAAAAATGAGACTGCTCTCTCTACTCATATGCAAAAGGAACATGGCTTGTAAATTAAATGCTGTTAGTTAAAGAATTCTAAATAATTAGTAAAAAGTATTTCTACCTTTCTCCTTATCAGTTTTAGTTTTAGACACTAAATTAAAAGTAATCATCTCTTATGATTCTGGATATATAACTAAGCATTTCAAAAGCAATACTATATAAAGGAGAATCTCAGACTAATAATATTATATTCTATCAGTAAGAATTGAGTTTTAATTATTTTCATTATTATCCCTCAATCAAGAACATATTTGCAACAAGATTTATGAAAATGAGAATAAAAATAACTTTAAAATATGTTTTTCTAAAAATTAAATAGTAATCATAAATATATTAGTCTCTTGGCATAAGTTAGCTAATTATATTTTCTTATCATGATCCGTAATTTACTAAATTTGAAAGGTTTGTAGGAGAAAATGCAAGTGTAATAGAGGTTGCAACAACTTTTTTGATTTTGTATCATTTGAAGATTAATCAGTCTATATTCTCTTGAAATATGTGAATCTGAATGAAAAGCCATCACATAATGCATAGTAGACTTGCATAGTTAGACTCTTTCTTGACATTTGGTTCAAATGAATTGAGATTTTATAATATACATGCATAATAAAAAATAATAGAATTGTTTTTTTTTGGGTGTTAGAGGCTACTATAACACCCATGAAACCAAAGTGTGACAAACTTTGCATATAGTAGCAAACAATAGTAAAAGCAGTTTGTTAAAAAACTTGTTGAATTTTGAATGTTAATTAAAATCAATCTTAAATGTATTGATGTTATAATTTCTCTACCTTAAAGTTCCAATAAAAAAATAACTTCTACAACATAAACATTTTACAAACCTCATTCTTTCCCAGCCCGATAGATGATATCTTTTTAAATATAGAATGAAATATAATAAATTAAAGTTTGTTGTTCATGGTAGAAAAGATGTAATTAAATTTATTCAATAACCAATTACAATATATATTATAAAAGATGATGCAGTTGATGACAAAACTATAAAAGTAACATTTGAAAACCCATGTCAAAATCAATACTATAAAACTAGAAAATTATAACTTTTAATTAATAATACGAAAACAATCTGTTATTAAACAAGTGATTTTAATCTTTTTTGATATAAATGGTTAGAATGCAAGTTAGGAATATTTTACATTTTCATTAAAAATAATGTATTATAATAATTATATAGAAGAATATATAGTTTCAGTTAATGATGTTATCTACTCTTTCTAAAAAAACTTCTGTTAAAAATACACTAAAATGGATATTTAGTGGTTTGAGTATATTATTTATTGTTCTGCTAATTTTCATGTTAATTCATGACTCTCTAACAGGTGTTTCTTCACAAACAGCAGAATACTGTGCTAAATACGGCTTTTTAGCATCGCCCGATTGTTGGTAATAACATATACTCATCTTTTACATATGACAATAATACAATCATTTTTAAAATAAAATATTCATACAGTGAATGAGAATTTGAAGAATTAATTACTAGCTTTGTTATGAAATAGTTGGAAGACAAGTTAGTAGGCTGATCGACTAGCCAATTTATACTAGTCAATCAATAAAACTCTAGAAAATAGTTTCAAAGATGGTAAATATTTCAATGACAAGTTGTACGCTACATCGAAGTAGAATTTATCTTGTTATAATCTGGACAATGTATAAATCCAAAGAAATAATATCTTTCAGGCTATGACATTTTAAATAACTTGTATTATTAGTTAATTGCAACAATTTGTAATGCAAAACTAAGAACCCTTTTATCCATATTTCCATACATTATTATTATTTTCGCATCACTGTAACCATCTTTCTTATTCACTTCTGTAGCCTAATCCTATCAAGTATTTTTTTTATTTTTAAACTTCAGTCTTTACAATGGTTATGAAAAGATTTTGATACGTTTTGAAATTATATTGATTGATAAGTATGATAGAGATGAAGCAGCTATAGAAGATAATATTGCTGCTTCAAAAGGTCTGAATCCTGTTAATAATAATTCATATAGTATTATCCATCTTGATAAATTATTAACGATATCAAATATAGACCATGCAAATATCATCTTCTTTATTATTTGTTTTAGTCGATTAAAATTAATCCCGCTGGTAAATCGATTGGTGTATTTTCGTTTGTTATCAATATGAAAAAGAACTATAAATGATATCTTGTAAATTATAAATCCTCCCAATACTGTTATTGTAGAAGTTAATACATTACTAGGAGAATATACCGCATATATTTCGGCTATAGCAGCGCTCACTAAAAATCCAAAAATGCCTGCGATAAGTAAATTCTTATTCATCAGAATGGTTTCCCTATATTTCTTGTAAAAATTATTAAAGAGTTTATTCAATTAATAATTATATATATACATCCAAGTCTTTATGTCTTTGAATAAACAATTCACTTACTTAAAAGTAAAACCTCTTTTTATATAGTATTACTACAAAAATTCTTCATTTTGGGACAAGTAAATTGAAGTTTCACGAATTTGATAAATGACTCATCGAAGATGCAAGCTATAATCAAATTAAAAAAGATAATTCAAGATTTAGTACAACCCTACAACATAGAAAGCTCTACTCTAATCTTACAAACTGAACTTGCAGAAAATCTATCTTAACTACGAGCGTAGAGTAATGATTGATTTACACCAGTTCGCAGAAAACCAGAAGAGAAAAAATAAACCAATGCGAATAATAATCCAGTTATTGTTTCAGATGTTGCCAATAATCTAGCAATTTATCATTTAAATGTTGTTATATTCTATCTATAATATCATTTTAATTAGTCAAGGGTTTCTTATTAGCAAATCAATCTGACATAAATAAAATAAGTTTTTATTATTAAAAGTTATACTAATTAATATGTCTAATGGTAATAGTTCAAAAAGTTCTTCTAAACAGTCTACTAAAAAAATCACAACAGCGAAGGAAGTAAAAGAAACAAAATCAGTTCCTATAACCGTACAATTAAACATACTTAAAGTTCTGATAAATGAACGTCCTCTTATTCCATTATTGAGAATACTAAAGAAGAACAAAGAGTTACACACAAGAGAATTACTTATAACTATGGGAAGTTGGGGATATGGACAATCCTTAATGAAAAAAGCTACAAATTTAGGTTTGATTGAAAGAAAAGTAAAAAAAGAAAAATCTCCTGGACGAGGGAAACCAAGAATTTATAATTCTTTAACAAACAAGGGTAGAGACGTAGTAGGATTAGCTGATAAAGTAGTATACACGAAGTAATTTTGGAAAAAATCTCCTACCTATTATAGGATTGCTAGTATTCCACCAGGTCACCATGGTATACAATGTACGATAAGTGCTAATGGAACACAAGTTCACTAGTGTATTACTATCCTTAATGACCCACGACTTAATTTAGAAAATTCAGAACTTGTTCCAACAATGCCACCTTTAGTAATATATGACAATCATTTTTTGATTCGAGCATTTTTTTTATAAACGGGGGCTTTTCTACTGTTAGTATTGTTAGATTTTCAATCAAAGTATTCAACAGACCTATTTTATCTCCTCTTGCTAGTGGATTGGAGGTACTATTAATTACTCCAATTGGCAGTGGTGCGACTATAATATACAATGTTCATATAATTTGCTTTGACAATTTACTAGTGAGGTAAGGTCTTAACCTTAACTCTTTTTATTAATAAATAACTTCAATATTCTTATTTAATTAGGTTAAATGAAAAGTATATCATTAATATTAATCCATTTATTACCATAACTTTAGACTCTTATTTTAGAATCACTATTGGTATTACCTACTAAGTTACAAATTGAAGTTAAAAAATCTTGAGTAACTAATAAATAGTTACATTTCTAATAATTGTAACGAGAAAATTAGAGCATAATTTGATTTTCTATATCTTGTTTTGTTCACTATAACATTCTCTACTAATATCCCCTTATCTGGAAGAGCGCAATTAGAAAATGTATCTAATACAAAAGATAAAACATCTGAACAATCAAAAGAAAATTTTCAGACAGTAACCATTTTTCTTCTTAATTAATACCGAAATTTCTGCATTCAATGTAACAGAGTTTCCACCAGGTGATTTCTCCTTGATGATATTAGAGGTTCATCAGAATGATAATGTTACTATATACTTCCACAATATGGAAACCCCAACAGAAGATAGACATTCTTTTACAATCAACTCTCCTTATGATGTAAACTTGAATTTGGGACAAGGTAATAAATTATAGTCAACGTTTTTGTATACTCAAGCCATATCGATAGTAACTCCAGTATATAAAAAGGATGACATTAACATTATTTGGATATTATTTATATGATAAATTAGTATATGTTTTTCATTAATATAACGTTAGCTTGTTATTTTAGCACAGCTATCCAAATCTGAGTTATTATATCTTCTGAATAAAAGATTTTAAAAATAAGTTCCTAACAACAGATGGTAAATACTATATGATAGTAAAACTTAAAATTCTACTTAAATTTAATAAAATCTATCATCATTCAAATTAGTCATCTATATTCATAGCAATTATCATTTTCTCTAAAATCCATATTGATATAATATGTAATTAATAGTATATTTATCTATATAGAATCAATCTCATTCTATCTATTTATTGAATTTGAGATATTGTGATATTATATGGTTACATATTATACATTTGTATTCTCCTTTTTCTAGTAAAATAACATCTTCCGTAATCTCTTCATTTGGATTCTCATATGATAACAGAGGAGAGCCTATGTATACTTTTCCACATTTATTACAATAATACCTTAAAAATCTTTTTTTGTCTAGTCTACCTATATTTCCCAAAAATAAATGTGGTACTCCTAGATTGAATTTTAATTCTTCATCTTCTGTCAGATTAACAAAAGCATAACCACCTGAACCTAATACTTTCTTTTCTTCTAGGTCTTCATTTTTATACAAAGTATTATCTATTCATAAATACTAAATTGTAAGATTAAACCTTTTAGTAAAATGGAATCCAAATACAATTTAATGTGATAGAATCTTATGACATGAAGAACGGGTGAGTTTTGTGACACATCTCATGTTGAAAGTAACTGGGTAATTTGGTCCTGCTCATCTTGGGAGATTAATTAGAACGAAGGTAAAATAAATTTAATATTAAATTTAGTAATACCATGATATGAAATTAATTTCTTAATCTTTCAAAATCATCTTAAAGCACCATAATTACGATATTACTCACAGAATACGAAGAAAAGTTAGTTTGTTTATCCGAGTGAATCTGAATCTGCTTTATACTCTGCACTAGTCTCTCTAAAAGGTTTTTTGGCTAATGCTTTTACACCTGATTTTATTTTATTATCTAGACCAACGTTTTCATCTTTTTCGATTTTAAGGTCTTTATCTTCATTCATAGTAATTACTATTATGTAATATACTACTTATCAATTGGATTGTTATCATTGTTATTGTTATTGTTTTCATCAGTCAATTTAATGCATATAGGTATAAGCAGCAAATTCAGAACAACCACTTACAGAATATGAAGAACAATACATACAAGTCCATGAAGAAAAAGTAAATCGTAATGAGCATATAATAAGGAAAATAAATAAATAAAGTAAAGCCAATGTTACAGTAGTTAATTTAAATATCGCTTTTTTTATTTTTTGTTTAACAAATGCAAAATAATACAGGCAATGACCAGTTATGTAACTTTGGATTCTATACCAAAGAAAAGGGATTAGCAAAAGATGTGTATGAAAAAGATTGTACAAAGCCTGGAATAAACGTTCATGAAAATCTAGCATACTGTGATGAACATTATCAATTAGTAGTCAAGTCATAGATAGATAGCAACCATACAAGAAGGAATTACACATCTCAATTTTTTTATTTTTTATTCTAATAATACAGATACTTATTGTAATTATTAAATAAAAATTGGTTTCAGAACACAGAGTAATATTACTCTATCTATATCTTATTAACATTAGTAACAAAAACTCAACAAATTCTTTTTACAATTCATTTAATTAATAATAATGAGTAAATGAAAATTATAATAATAATTCACTAATGTAATTCAGTAATACTTTATTAGTACTTGTAGATAAGCACTTCAATTATATTTTAACGGTCTAAAAATGATGTGCGCAAGTCACGATTATTCACTTTTGGACTTTTAACGAGTTTACTTATGATATTAACAGCGCCTTTCACGAACTTGAATATTCTTTCAAATGCTATGGCTCAAGGATATAATGAAAACTATTATGAAGATAAAAAGTATAGCAAATATCCAACAGACGATAAGAAATATGAGTGTAAAACAGGGCCATACGAAGGATTTTTCGTAAGTTCAGTAGAATTTTGTAAATTTAAATTTGATGATAAGGATAGAAAAGATCATAGAGATAATAGAACAGGACCACAAGGCCCACCTGGTCCACAGGGCCCACCAGGCATTCCAGGTCTACAAGGAGCACCAGGTGCTAATGGAACAAATGGTATCAATGGAACTAATGGAGTCAATGGAACTGAAATTGATCCATGTGTTGCATGTCTACTTGATGCTTTAGTTAAATTAGACAGCGGAGCAGTTCTTGTAAATGTAACAGCGGAAATCGAATTTAGTGGTGACCGAGTAGAAAACATTACTCTACCAGTAGTAATAGACGTTGATGTAGCCCTATTGCTTCAGCAACAACTTGCAAATGTAACAGGATTAGATCCTGGTGCAACCATATTCGAGATATGTGCAGCCCTTGATGAACAGGGACTTGACATTGACGCCGTATGAGAAGGTCTCGAAGTTACGTTAGTTCCAATAGTTGAAGACCAAATATCAAAGTTAGTCCTAACAATAGTTGCTGCAATTAATGACTTGCTAGGGACAAGTATAGTACTAACACCTGAAGAAGTTATTGACGCAGTTGATATAGATGATATAGTCGCTCAAATAAAAGCAAACGTACAAGTGTCGTTAGGGATACTTGAAGAATGTTTAGATCTAACACCAATTGAAAGAGGCACTCTTTCAATAAACAAAGACTGGTTTGTATGCAACAACGACTCTATTGATTGTACTATAGAAACCCCTGAAGAGCAAATTAGTTTTGAAGGCCCAAATTCAGGGAATTATACTCAATGCACTTCTGATGGGCAGTGTCCTTTTGCAAACGATGCAGGTTTTAATATAGAGATAACTGGTAACAGTCCAACACCGAATACGATCCCTGCACAGATAAATACAGAGCAGCAAGTTGAGATTGGAGCTGGACCTTTTTCAGTGACTGAAGAATTATTCTCTGATAGACTTGTTCCAGATGCGATTTTTGATGTTGAGAATGTTCCTGTTGAACAAGATATTGGTAATCCGTTTCCGGCTTTTATTTTAGCATTTGATGAAGCGGGTCAGAGAGTGTTTACCGTCAATGAATTTAGTGATTCCGTATCCATTATTGACCTTGCCAACTCTAATACTGTTACAAACGTAGATCTTTCCTCTTCTGGTGGAGATGCACCGGTAGCAATAGCATTTGATGAAGCGGGTCAGAGAGTGTTTACAGCAAACCAAAATAGTGATTCTATATCCATTATTGACCTTGCCAACTCTAATACTGTTATAAATGTACCCTTAGCTCCTACTGGTGGAGATAACCCCAGAGCAATAACATTTGATGCGGCAGGACAGAGGGTGTTTACAGCCAATGGAGGTAGTGATTCAGTATCCATCATCGACCTTGCTAATTCAAACACTGTGACAAATGTACCTCTTGCTCCTACTGGTGGAGATTTTCCAGAAGCAATAGTATTTGATGAAGCAGGACAGAGGGTGTTTACAGCGAATTTTGGTAGTGATTCCGTATCCATCATCGACCTTGCTAATGCCAATATAGTTACAAACGTAGATCTTACTCCCTCTGGTGGAAATAATCCAAGAGCAATAGCATTTGATGCAACAGGACAAAGAGTGTTTACAGGCAATACAGCTGGTGGTGCATCAGTGTCCATAATTGACCTTAACAATGGTAACATTGTAACAAATGTACCTCTTACTCCCTCTGGTGGAGATGGTCCAACATCAATAGCATTTGATGAGGCAAGACAGAGAGTCTTTACAGCCAATTTCTTTAGTGACTCAGTATCAATAATAGACTTGTTATCAGCAACAGTAGGAAAGATTTGCCAAGATTCAGGCTTTGATACAGGTGATATCAGAACATTTGTTTCAGGTCAACAGACATTGGAACAAATAACATGTGTGAACTTTGTTGGTGAGTGTTCTGGCGAAATACAGAGCGGAGAGATAAAAGAGTGCACCGTTCAAGATTATGCTATAAGTGTTAACGAAACTGTCACTGACACTGATGGTGATGCAATACCAGATGCTGTTGACAACTGTCCAACAGTTTCAAATCCAGACCAAGCAGATATTGATGGTGATGGTGTAGGCGACGCATGTGACAACTGCCCTGATGTATCAAATCCCGATCAAGCAGATTCTGATGGTAATGGTGTAGGCGACGCATGTGACATTACA
>DASUZI010000216.1:0-3017 GCA_036376955.1 Nitrososphaeraceae archaeon | reverse complement strand
TTGTTAGCATCATAAAATTTTTTTATTGAATTATGACCCAGTCTCATATAATTATTCTTTCTATGCGATTATGTAATCTAACTCTTTACACAAGCTATAAATGTTTAATTTGCATTCAATTAACGAACCGATTATTATTAAAATTTTCTATTAATGTTACTCACTATTTGGTGCCACACAAGTTTAGTATATAGAAGGAAATCAATTGTTGATACAAGTATGACTGGTTTGATGACAATACCTTTTAGATTATCTGAAACGGATACAGAAAATTTCCAAATAGTTCAACTCCTAAAAAAATTATGATTGAATTACTATAAGCTCATTATTTATCGGATTAGGTATTTGTGATGTTCTATCAATACTCTTATTATATATCTCTAGATGCTGTTTTGCGATTCTATTCCAATCTAACTTTACTTTAAATCTCTCTATATCGGATACATAAGATAAATAATTTTTATCCATGTATCCTAGGGCTTTTACAAATTCATCTGGTTTTCTTTCTACGGTAATACCCAACTTCATGTCTTTAAATTCTTTAAAAAAATTCAAGTCTGAAGCAATGAACGGTCTCCCATGTCCTATTGCATCAAACATTACTCCTGAACCAGAACATACTTTATAGGGAAGAATTACAACATCCGACGCATAAAATAATAAAGATAATTCGGCCTCTGAGAGAAAGTTTTTGTCGAGATTAATTATTTTATTCCTAGTTCTACTGTTATCGAGATCTATATCAAAATTCTGTTTACTATAATGATAGTTTGAATGATTTAAAACTATTATCCAATCGTCAGGAATTTCCATCTGACTTATAATATCCCATCCCTTTGTCGAGGTAAAAAAACCTTGGGCTAATGCAATCTTTGAACCTAATGGTAATGATAATTTGGTTCTTGCCTCTTCTTTAGAAACAGGTTGAGAAAAATAAGAATTTGCGCCATGATAAATGACCTTACATCCGGGGATAAAATTGGTCAAGTATTTAGAACAAACTATACTAGCACTACTTTTTTGAAAAATTCGATTATTTAGCTCAAGATAGGATCGATAGTTTATGATTCTTTTCCAATATTCAGCTATTTTTTTAATATTTAACCTTTTTTGTCGAATTGATGCTAAATTTAACCATTGTTTAAAATCATAAGAAGAATGGAAAGTTGTGATAATGGGTTTGTTACATTTTGAATAAAAGTGATCTAATGATGTAATTATCTTACTTGGTAGTAAGGAATTAAGTCTAAGTCCATATAACCCATGTTCCATTTGAATATGTACAATATCAGGATCTATTTTCTGTATAACTTTTAGTAAAATATTAGAATTATCCATATTGTATGGATACAATCCCTTGTATTCCCCTTCTCCTTCATTTCCAGAGCATACATAGACTTGTGTGTTAAAACTTCGCAAGGCTTTTACTAAATTAAATGTATACCTTCCGACTCCTCCTTGCATAGGTGGATATTCTGTCGAAACCATCAATATCTTCAATTTACTTTCATTTTCCATTTTTTGTTCTCCTCAATATGTTTATTATATAAATAACAAGTAATAGTATAATTTCAAAGCTTGAATTTTATCTATTTCTAATTACTAATACTATGTATTACTCAATCACATATATTAATGTATCTCTCACAACAGACAATATTATAGGTATTTCAAATAAATCATATGAAGATATAACCTTTACTAGGCTATTCAGATAAATAAGATATAAAAAAATTGACTATAAAAAGGTACCTATATTGTGTTATAATTGCAAGTGATTGAATCATGATACGAAGTATTATAAGCCATAAACTAAAATTTTTGTAGCCAAATACTAATTAACCAATGCATTCTAATTAACCAATACTTCATATACTGTAATTATGTCCACATCGCGTCAAATACATATCACTAGATATGCAAAAAATCCTATCTTAGTTCCAAAAAAAGACAATTGGTGGGAATCACAAGCAGTATTCAATTGTGCTACTTATTGTGATGGTAATAGTGTACACATGTTTTACAGAGCTATTGGCGAATATGAGTTCTATATCTCCAGAATAGGTTATGCTTCAAGTACAGATGGCTTTCAATTTGTAAGACGACGCGATGTAGCCATACCAATAACAGAAAAATATGAGAAATATGGTATGGAGGACCCACGTATTACCCAGATTGATAATCAAATTTATGTTACTTACGTAGTTCTATCAGATTATGTTAAAAAAGAACCAAAAGTTTATTCAGCAATAGCTAAAACCGATGACTGTAATACCTTTAACAAATTAGGCATAATCAGTAGTAAATTTGAAGATAATAAAGATCTTGTTTTATTTCCTGAAAAATTTTATTTTAAAGATAATTTTAATAATTATAAAAAAGAATACTACCTATCATTACATAGACCAGGTAAATGGATTGGTTTGGAATATGGAACTACTAAACCTAGTATCTGGTTAAGAAAAAGTTCAACGTTATTTAATATGCGTGATGGTATTTTACTCTTAAAACCAGAACAAGTTTGGGAAGAATTAAAAATTGGAACTGGACCTCCTCCTCTTAAAACTGACAAAGGCTGGTTGCTGATTTATCATGGTGTCGATAAAAACAAAGTTTATCGTGCTGGGGCAGCTATATTAGATCTTAATGATCCTACCAAAGTACTAGCTAGGACAAAAAAACCATTTTTAGAACCAGTAGAAATATACGAAAAATTTGGTGATGTAAATAATGTTGTGTTTCCTACTGGATTAACTACATTGGATGGGAAACTCTTGGTGTACTATGGAGGAGCTGATAAAGTTTGCTGTGTAGCAAGTGTGAATCTAGATGAGTTTCTTGAATATATTCTGATGACAGAGTAATTAACTAATTGTTTTAATTGCATAGACAGGTAACAGACTCACCACAATGAGTAACAATTTTAATCTGCATTGCTAGTTACAATAATAGTTTTTAATCTTGTTTTCACAAAGGTTAACTAATAGTTCTGATCTCTCTTTGTCTCTTTGTACCTT
>DASUZI010000215.1:0-5564 GCA_036376955.1 Nitrososphaeraceae archaeon | reverse complement strand
TATGTGTTATAGAAATAAAAAGTTTAATGCTTTAGTATTCCTTGTACCACCAGCTGGTTTGTGTATTAATATTTTTCATACATCTCTACTAAAGAATGATTAAATTTTCTGTTCCAAACGTGTTTCCTTCTTTTGAAATTTACAATCCAAGTACAGGTTTGGCAATTTGTTCGATACATATCCATAACTAGAGTTCTGATCTTCTATCTAAATGATAGTTTCATCAATTATAATACAAAAATTCGTGACTTTTATATATATGAATCAAAAAGTTGTATCCAGTTCCAAAGATAAGCATAATCACAGTAGAATATTTTCTTTTCGTATCCTATCAAGATTACTAACGCTTTGGAGGTAGTTATGAAACTTGCCAATAAAAGTAAAGACAAAGAGGATATTACCATAAAGCTAGATATCTTATTTTCTTATTTCTAATATCCTTAGAAGTAGGTTATATATAGCTATAAATTTTCATTAACTTAAGAGTCAAGATAACAGACTATAAAATATTTAATCCTACGTTTTATAACATTAATTAATAATACTTATTTCTCACAAATTTTGTTAATCAAAATACAGTTTTTACTAGATTTTAAATTGCATGTTAAAAAGCTTTAAACTTAGGAGTCTAAAAACTTCGTTACTGTTTTAGTAAAAATTTCTATTTTTTCTAGGTGAGGATAGTGTCCGCAATGGTCTATTATAACAATCTTACTATTAGGAATTTTAAATTTTTTTGCGTATCTTACTGGAATTAATTTATCATATCTACCCCAAATAATTAAAGTAGGTATATCAATTTTTAATCGATCATTCAAATTTGGGTGGTCATTAAATCCCATCAATGTAGACATAAATGCGTACTTGGAATTCTGTAGATTCATTCTGTTAATAAAATCAAGAATAGATTCATCATTGGCAATTGTTGAATCATATAACATTTCTTTATAGGCTCGTAAAACATTTTCATATGTTGGATATAAAGCAGCAGAGATATAATGTTTTAAGGTAGGAGTAACATATCTCATCATTCCAGCAGGGGACACTAAAACTAGTTTTTTTACCATATCGTTATACTTTATAGCATATTCCAATGCTAGCAACCCTCCAAATGATGAACCTATTATAATAACATCCGATATGTTTAATATATTGAGAAATTTTTTTAAGAAATTTATAAAAAAATCTACTGTATATTCTACATGTGGCTTTTCACTATAACCAAATCCAATAATATCTGGAATAATTAATCTATGTTTTGATGATAGTGAAGGAATGATTTTGGTCCATCTCTCGGCGGATCCTCCCAAACCATGTAAAAAGAGAATGGCCGGTCGATTTGAATTATTATTATCGATATCATAATACCGAATTAAATATTTATCGACTTCTACATTCTTACTGTAATGAGCATTAACCAAATATCAAAGTTATTGATATCGACTCATATTTAATTCCAATGCCAAATAAATCATATCAAATTTTTATAGAACATTTATCCCTGTTAGATATCATAATGATTAAAAAATCGATTCAAGAAAAATGTTTTAAAATATTATTAAAATTTAATTACCAAATATTGTATTAATAAATTTTACTATTCTATTCAATAGTTTATCTTGTTTCTTTCAAATCTAATTTTCATAAATATAAATAGCATATCCATAGCTATAAATTTATCCTTAACTCAATAGCGCCAAAAAATCTATTGATGAAGAATAAAATCCAAATAATACCGCTAAAGCATAAGATGCTTTTATTTTGTTTCTTTTCTTGTTTTTGAAAGATTTAAAAATAGAATTTCTCAATTTAATTTAGAAAATTAATTAAATAATATAAAGAATATCAAATCGGTATTGAAGATTTCTTCAATTAATTAAAAAGCAAATATAATGAACATAATCCAAAATTTCTTAGTTATTTTGAACGATAGGGTTTATGTATTTTCTAGTTTAAACCAGTTATAGAAATGTTCAAAACAAAATCTTTTTAAAGATTTTAGATACTTCTATCAGAAAAATATTTGAGGATTTTATTTTCGAAAATTAACTGTCTATTTATATAATGCAAAAATAAGAAATACGATTCTATTCAGAATTGGAAATGAAATAGTCTTAACTTAAGAGAGCCAAATTTTGAATCTTTCTACAAGGAAAATGACTTATTTCATATTATGTTTACTATAGAAAAACCAACTACACCTCGTAAATTTGAAGGATGCTACCTAACATATTATAGAAAGATCAAATTTCAACATATACGAGTGATTCATTAAATATTATAACAATAAAGAGTACATATGTAATTGAACTACGTGATATCAGCATATCTATAAAAGAGGGTAACAGCTGCGGTAGTATAAAATAAAAAATCATTTCTAATAGTAATTGTTTTATAGTTTAATTCCCTAAGATTATCATGAAAAATAGATGTAGAATAAGCTATATTTTTCTCTTATTATCTTTTGGAATAGTATCTACTATTTTGTCCACTCCAATATCTGCCCAAACACAAAACGATTCACAAAATCAAACAGGGGGTTCTAGTCCTTATACTTCAGGAAAGCCAGGTATTGAAAGTTCTAGTGAACTGGAAGGTATAACTAATGATACTCAAACTAGCGTTAGCAATGATACTACCCCTATGATGCAAGGATTAGGTGAAGAAACTCAAGCTGGGAACCAAACAGCAGGAGGACAACAAGGGAACCAAACAGCAGGAGGACAACAAGGTAATCAGTCTGAAGATATTTTAAGTAAAGCAGGAAAGGCATTGGGAGACCTATTCAAATAATTTTTTTTATATTTTATTATCTTAGATTTATAATTTGATTATTGGCTTTGAGAGGTATTTGCTTTTTATTACACTAAATTCAATTTCAGAGCAAGGTTACTTGAAATCATTAGAGATTATAAACCCTTATAGATTTTTAAATAGATAAAATAATTTTTTCATCTCAAAATTTTATAGTTTAGAAATCATATAATTATTAGTTTTTTGGACTTATTCCATTTCCTTATTTTTATTTAATTTTTGTAATCTCATACTCATAGTGGTTTCTCCTTTTTCAAATCATATTATTCAAAGATGTAAAAAACTTACTATTACCTTTATGTTTTGAGGATAATGGTTTTATGATAGATTTGGAATTACATCAAATATGATAAGATCTTAATAAATAGATAAAATAAAAAAATTTTGAGAATTATCAAAACTAAACTATTTAAAATTAAGTTCAGAATCATTACTACATAATTTAATCGTGTCTTACATATTATACCTATAACATATCTTAGAGAATATCTAACTAAATAAACAGACCTTCATAATTTCTCATGACCTATGCATAATTCATTATATAGTTTTCTGTGAATAATTAGTTGTGAAACCAAAGTATCGGAGTAGAATAGAAATAATTTCTTCAATTCTTGAAGCATCCGTAGAAGGAGCAAAAAAATCAAAAGTTATGCATAGATCTTTTGTTTCAAATACCCAATTTAAATTATATATTGATCATTTAATTGATAAAAATTTACTAAGAATTGATTCAGAAAGCAATTTAACAATTACAACTAAAGGGTTGGACTTCTTAGATCACTATCATATTTTGGAGAAAATGCTTGACCTGACGATAGGAAAACATTCTTTAAAAGATGACGTTTATTCACATTACCTCTTACATAAATGAAGTCTATCAGGACTTATAAATACAAACATTTACTATTTAGACCTAAAAAATAAAATTGTTATTATAATGAACACAATGTTTCATAGGGATTCAGTTTATTAATTTAAAATTATTCCACATCCCGTATATTTTTATAATTTTTACTCGATTTAGTTTTTAATTCCGTTCCATCCTTTAATCTTATTTTTTGGTTAGAATCTTTACTCTTATTTTTACCATATTTTGTATTGAACTCGCTCATTGCCAAGTCATACTCTGATGATGCTGGCTCTTCATCATAGTAGTAACGCTGAGTGACTTCATCTTTCTTAATATCTAGCCATAAAGATTTTCCGTCATATACATCAACTAAAAATTTGGGAATCCAGAACCTTTTCTTTTTAAACATACCTTCCTCAATCATTATGTGATTTTGGGAGATTTTTTCTATTTTTCCAAGGTTTTCACCATCTATAGATTTAACCTTTTTATCCTTTACTTCATCCCAAAGTATAGTAGGACCTGACGTACCTCCCTCGTTATCCATGATATCTTAATAGATCAACATGAAATATAAAGAATATTGATTTGTTTTCAAGGTATTTTACTTATTAATAAACTAATAAATTATATGTTGTATATTTTACTGTTGAGAAATTTGACAATAGGGCTTTCGTGGGATAAAGTAAAAGGTAAAAGTGCTAAATCTATAGATAAAAAGGATATTGGAAAGGTAAAAGAATCATCTGATGATTATATTCAGATTCAAAAGGGTATAGTAAGCAAAGATAATTTTTTCGTACCGAAGTTTTATGTTGAGGGATATGAAGAAGATGACATTATTCTCTCTTTAACCGAAGATGAAATAATTAATAAATTTATGACTAAATCTAATCCGTCTACAGATATGTTGAATGATGATAGTTATAAGAAAAGGAAAGAACTTTTGAAAAACAAGTATCCTAATTTTGAAGAAGATATCCCACAGTATTCTCCTGTTGGGTCTGGAATTGATCAAGATTCTACTACAGAAGGAGGAGCAGAAGGAGCTCAAATGAGCTGGGAGAAGGTAATGGGCAAGGAAGTCAAATCATCAGACAAAGAAGAAATAGGTAAAATAAAAAGCATTGGTGAACATTTTGTTGAGGTTGAAGACGGAGTAATCAGCAAAAAACGGTATTTTATTTCAAAGAAACATTTGCATAAATATGATGGAGATAAAGTATATGTTTCACTCTCTAAGGATGAAATATCACAAAAATATCAAAGAGATTCACCTCCTCTTGATACAGAACTAGAAGGCATGGAGAAGGGAGAAAACGATCATGAGCTTATACCATCAATGGCTAAAGAGCCAGGTCTTGAGATAAAAACACCTTCGATGGAGGAAGGGTTAAAGATAGATTGGAATGATATAATTCACAAACATGTAAGAGCTGCTGATAATGTTGATCTGGGAGATGTAGATAAAGTAGGAAATGAATTTATCGTTGTGAGGGAAGGATTTGCTACTGTACACCTTTATTATATTCCCAAAAAATACATAATAAAATACGATGGTAGCTCTTTGTGGTTAAATCTTTCTTCTACAAGTGCTTCTTCCAAATTTGAAAGAAAGAATGAACCATCTGAGGAAGAAATGGAAGTTCTCCTTAATGAATAGATAATAGAACGAAATAAATTTAACTCATTCAAATTTTTTCTATTTAATTTTTTAATCAAATCCATTTATTGTAGTTATTATAATTTTATCAACATAGAATAATATTACACCCAAGCAATCTTTGTTGTAAGACAATAAAAAAGCTTTATTATATACAGAACATTATGAAAAAAATTAAACCAAAAAATTAGGCGGTATTCATATATCGAGGTATTTGGTTATCATAATCATCCA
>DASUZI010000214.1:0-30173 GCA_036376955.1 Nitrososphaeraceae archaeon | reverse complement strand
CCATAGTCTGCTTTAAGTTGAAAGACATAATTTCCATCTTCTAGCTTTTTTAATTCTAATGCATAGAACACATCATTAATTTTTTTGGTTAAATCTAAAAGTAATTTTTTCATTTTTTCTTTTGAATTTACGCCTGTTGCTTTAACTAATTCTTCAATAGACAGCGGCCGGCCGGAAGAATAAAGCGCTGCCTCAATCCTTGCTACGATTTCTTTTTCCGGAAGATTATCTTTCAAAATCAATATGGTTTTTCAAAGGTGATTTATTAATATTGAGTCTATACGCGTAATCTTATTTCAATATCATTTGATTCATCTAATTGTACTAAATCTATCTTTCCTTTCATTGCCAGATGAAGTAAAGCTATAAAAATTCGTGCTACTTCTATTCTCTCTAATTTATCAATGATCTTACTAAATAAAATAGTCCCTGTTAGTTTTAATGAATAAATTATTAGGTTTTCATTTTCTTCCAAAATTTTTTCGAATTTAACTAAATACTGATCAAAATCAAAATCCTCTATTGGTTCTATTTGAACAACATTTCTAGTTTGCATACTAGGATGGTCTAAAGAGTAAATAATATTTTCTAATACTTTAAGTAAATCTTCCAAGGACACTGGATAGGTTGAAGATAATCTGAAAGGAAAATCTATTAACTTTAGAAGAGGAATTTCTTTTTCAGTTGACCTATCATAACTTTTTTTTTCTAAAGAAAGTTTTTCTAACTGAAAAATGCTTTCAACTTTTAAGCGATATATTAAAGATGATGACCATGCAGCAATCCCACAAATTCTAAGATCCTTTTTTCCGCTAGAATTAACAATTTTCAGAAGTAATTCTAATAATTTTGAAATATTTATTTCCCAAACATTTTGCTTTCCCAATAAAGAGGTGTTAAAAAGTAAATTTAATGGAGGTGTAGCTATCGAGGTTTTACTATTATCTTCATCAATCATTTGTAAGGCTTGAATACAAAATTGAAACTATAAAAACATATAGAAAGTACTAGTTTTTCAACCAATCTATTGGAATATCTTGATAGATTCCATTTGGTAAGGTCCTTCTAATAGATATAGGCAAGGCTTTTTTTTCTAATTCCTCAATAGCTAGAGAAATAGAGCTTCTTGCGTTCACATCCCCTTTAATCATAAGAGGAGCACCATATGATATCTGTAAAGAACGAGCACCTGTTATTCTCGCTTTTTCAAATCTTGTTAATCTTTTAGGGCCAATTAAAATTTCTTGGTCTTCACTATTAATTTCTTTTAAAGTATACTCAGATTCTTCATATTCTACAAACTCTTCTTTACGTAAAGATTCCGGTTCTGGAGAAGGTAGTTCTTCTGGTTCTTCTAATACCTTTTTATTTTTTGTACGGCTTTTTGACGTTTTTATTTCAGATTTTGAACGGACTTCTTTTTTCTTATTTTTGGAAGGTTTTTTAACTGTTGTTTCCTTTTCATTTACTAATTTAGAGTCCTCTATGGTCTTATCAATATCTTTATTGTTTAATTCCTCAACCAAGAATACTGCAAAAGCTAATTTAAATATAATTAAACGTTACGAATTTAAGGTAATTGCTGACTAACCTTTATTAAGTGGTTATTATGTCAACTGAAGACAAATTTACATCAGTATCTAGAATAGCTATAAAGGTTATTATAAATAGAAAAGAAACTTTGAATGGACAGTTAATACGGCATTTGGCTCCTCTTACTGTGTCTGAAATGCTACGAGGGATGCCTATTCATGGAGCGATTCATTATAGTATGGATACATTCTGTTATATACAAACACAATTAAATATAGGTCAAGAGAAACCTAGAAAAAAATTTTCCAAAGGAGATATCACCTTAATGACCTCAAATGGTGCCATTTGTTTTTTTCTAAAAGATGCTTCTGTGGATTATTCTATGAATTATATTGGTAAAGTAACCTCAAAAATTGAAAAACTAATAAGTCTGCGATCCAACGATGAGCTAACTATAGCGTCAGACACGAACTAGATAGTGGATCTAAAAAGTTTTGTCAGGTAGTGGTAACAGAGTACACTCTATGTCCACTATAGCCTCCAATGAGTTTAACGGAACCTTTAGATTCTAAATTTCTAATGTAATTATTTGCGATTGATATTTTTACTCCTAATGATTTAGAAATAGATTGAGCAGTAATGGCCTTCATTCCTTTTATTATATTTAAATCATTGATATCCTCTATGATTACAGAAGATTTATGTCTTTGAGTCTTTACAAAAGACTTAGTTTCATCTTTTTTCGGTTTGTTAGCTCCATCGCCGGATTGTTGTCCTGTATTTTTAGTTGAACTTAATGTTTTTTTCTTTACTCCACCCATTTCAAATCTATTGATCCTTCTTATGATATATATTTTTATATTTGTCAGAAATGTCTCAAGCGTATTTTATAAATAATCAGATTATAAATTATGATTATTGGATTTTTTAACTATAGCCAGAATTTTTGAAGATATGCAAAAAACCAGGAGCAGATTAATTTTAATAGATCATCTGGTAATTCTTTTTAAGACTACCCCTGTAACTATCATTAAACAAATAATTTATCTTCTGCAAGGAAAACTTTCTCCAGCTTACGAAGGTTTAGAATTAGGTTTAGGAGAAAAATTAACTATTAAGGCTATAGCAGAATCCTCTGGAAGGAGTGTTAAAGAAGTTGAGGAAAAATATGGGATCTTAGGAGATTTGGGGGAAACTGCAAAAGAAATTGCAAAATTTAAATATCAAAAAACACTATTGAGTGAACACATTACTGTAGAAAGAGTATTCCTAACCTTTGAAAAGATAGCAAATTCGACAGGTTCACTATCTCAAATTACAAAATTGCGTTTGGTCAGTAGTTTATTAAATGATGCAACTCCACTAGAGAGTAAATACGTTATCAAATTTCTGCTCGGCACTTTGAGATTAGGAATTGCTGAGTATTCTATTATAGATGCTTTGTCAATCGCCTCCACAGGAAATAGAACCAACCGAAAAAAGATAGAAGAAACTTATAATATTTATACTGATCTAGGAACGATTGCCGAAATATTATTTAAGAAAAATTTAGAAGGTTTAAATGAACTACAAATAACACCACTCAAACCTATTCGACCAATGCTAGCCGAACGAATAACTGATCCTATAGAAGCATTAAAAAAAACGAATGGTGGAATAGCTTGTGAGTATAAACTTGATGGCGAAAGAGTCCAAATTCATAAAGATGGATCAGAAATTCAATTATTTTCCAGAAGTCTAGAGAAAATAACTGATCATTATCCTGACATTGTGGAGGTAATAAAAAAATACCAGATCCAGAGATGTATTTTAGAAGCGGAAATAGTATCATTTGATTTAAAGTCTAAAAAGATTCAACCATTTCAGGAATTAATGCATAGAAAAAGAAAATATAATATAAATGACATTCTCTTAAAGTATCCGGTTAAGGTATTTTTATTTGACATCCTTTATTTAGAAGGAGACAATCTGACTCAATATGAATATACCAAAAGAAGAAAGATTTTAGAATCTATAATAAGTAAAAACAATCATAACACTATCGTATTAGTAAATCAAATCGTCTCATCAAAATTACATATCATAGAAAATTTTTTTCGTAAGGCTAAAGAAGCTGGTTGTGAAGGATTGATGTTAAAGCAATTAGACAGTAAATATCGAGCAGGTGCCAGGGAGTTTCTATGGATGAAGCTAAAAAAAGAATATGATGATAGAATAGGTGATAGTTTGGACCTTACTGTAATTGGCGCATTATTAGGTAAAGGAAAGCGTACAGGTTACTATGGAGCTCTATTATTGGCTGTATATGACAAAAATTCTGATACCTTTCAAAGTGTTTGTAAAGTGGGTACTGGTTTTTCTGATCAGGATTTAGAACTTATTTATAATGAACTAAAAAATTACGTTGTTGAGGAAAAGTATTATAATGTCAATAGTTCTATGAAAATGGATATATGGTTTATCCCTAAACTGGTTCTCGAAATCAAAGCTTCTGAAATTACCCTTAGTCCTTCTCATACAGCTGCTTATGGCATGATACGTAAAAATTTTGGATTGGCATTGAGGTTTCCAAAATATTCTAGAAAGATCCGATTTGACAAAGAACCAGAGGATTCTACAACTTCTAGTGAATTAATAGAACTATACAAAAGACAAGTGAAACAGAACAAATTTTAATTTAGTGATATTTTTATTCATTATAATTACAAATAATAAATTTATAAATATAATTGTTATAAAACTAAATTTTATCTTTCTTTTTGATTATAATTTCATATACTAACAATAAACATCTTTGATGGGAATTATAAATAACAAACTATGATCATATTTTAAAACGATAGTAGAAGTTTGTCAAACATTTTATAAATTCTGATAAATAAGAATGTGATTGAGTCATTGATTCTTTATTTATATAGACAATATCAATCAAATATTGTATATTAAGTCACATATTTCTACCCTTATCTCGCAAATAGGTCAATATTAAAAACGAATGAAGACTAGGAAGAGGATCAATTCTCTTCTTTATTATTTTTAGTTGGCTTAAGAGGAGGTGGCAACTTTTCTAATTTATGTGTAGGATTCGCAAGATAATGACGAGAAGCTCCTTCACCAGAAAGAACGATATTACATTCTAAACATTTGTATTTTATAGCCATAATCCAGCCCAGAATTAAGTGTACACACTACCTAAAAAGTCTACTGTTTATACTAAATTAATAAAAAAATTAAGAAAATTAATATTTAATTATCTTAATTTTAGAATTTCTCGATTATCTGGTACTGATGACCTTATTCCTAGTTTATTATAAATTATGCTTGCAGTATTTTCAGACTTAGTTCGTTCCCCATGATTAACTAGAACTCGCTTGGGTTTGATTCGAGACACGAAACTTAATATTTGGTTAAAATCACTATGTCCGCTAAATCCATCAATCTTTTGAGTTTTACATTTTAATGGAATAACTTTGACTTTACCATTTTTGTCCATCATACTAACTTCATTCGTATTTCCATCTAGCATTCTTCTCCCTAAAGTGCCATTGATCTGGTATGAAACAAATATCATTTTATTATTCTCTTTTGTTGCGATTTCTTTAAAATATTCAACAGAAGGACCACCTTCTAACATACCTGATGTAGCCATTATTATAGCTGGATTCTGGTCCTTTAATACTTCGTCTCTTTTTCCCCATCCATTAACTACGGTAAAATATTCGGATTGGAATGGATTAATTCCATGAGAAACAGATCTTCTCACATCTTGTCCAAGGTAATGAGCATAAGACATGTGAATAGCACTTGCTTCGGAAATCATTCCCTCTATATATATAGGAGCTTCTATCAATCTTCCCTCTTTCATTTCTTTATCTAGAACTAACATAATTTCTTGTGCACGTCCAACGGCTGGAACTGGAATAAGAACTTTCCCACCACTAGTCAATGTTTTATTAATTGTCTCAGTGAAACTATTGTAAACTATACCTTGGTCTGGCATTATATCACTAGAAGCTCCATATGTACTTTCAGTAATCAAAGTTTCTACCCTGGGATAATTTGAAACAGCACTATCTAATAACTGAGTTTTAGCGTATTTATAATCACCAGAATAGAGAATGTTATGAGCTCCGGAAATATTTACATGTACAGTTGCACTTCCCATAATGTGACCTGCGTTATTGAGAGTAATTGTAATATCTGGTGAAATATCTGTAGGTTTTCCGTAGGGTAATGTTATGCAATGTTTGATTATTTCATTTATGTCTCGTACCTCATATGGACAATAAACACCATTATTTTGTGCTATTTTTACAGAATCTGATTGAAGTAAATTCATCAAAGGTAACGTTGGTTCAGTACAATAAACTGGACCGTCATATCCATATTTAAATAATGTCGGCAAAAACCCTTGATGGTCTATATGAGCATGGCTAATTATTACTGCATCTAAATCCTCTAATTTAAAGTCAAACCAATCGATCCGTGGATACGCATCGATGGCATTATTCTCACCTGGATTAATTCCACAATCTAACATAATTTTACTCTCAGAAGTTACAACAATAAAACAAGATCTTCCCACTTGTTTTACTCCGCCGAGACAGAAAATATAAACTTCCTTATTATTCCAAGGTTTACTTTGTTTATCAATAACTGAAGCTCGTTCTAAGGGATTCTCACTTTCTAAATTCTCATCTCCTTTCTTGATTAATGGCTCTCGAAAAACCCTTTTGCCTAATTCACGGAGAAAGTTAGTACGTTCTTTGGATGAACTTTTTAAAACTGTGTGTATATTGTTTATACTCATAGATGGGATATGTGGAGAACGTCGAAGGTGTGCTATCCAGCCTGTAGATTGAGCAATATTTATTATAGTTTCAGAAATGACTGATTCCGGCTTATTAACCTCTAATATCACTTCGCCTGTTGCATCATCACAAAATACAGCTGAAACGATCACATCTCTGGGTAAGATTTTGGAAACAATAGACCTAGTCTCATCTTCTTGAAGTCTGATTGATTGATCTGTTCTTACTATAAATCTTTTTTTTAAGGTTTTGGATAGAGAGGATAAATAATATGTTAATTCTGTTAGAGAAAACCTAGGATTTTTTGTATATAAAGCAATATTTGGTCCTTCAAATCTTGCGGTAGTAATTTGTGACTCTTTTGGTATGGAATCAAAAATAGTTTTTATTATGGCTTCCTCATCTTTAACATATCTATGATTCTTAAAACCTTTAATAAGATAATCATTTTTAGTTTGATTATTTAACGATTTACTACAATTGTTTTTAATACTATCATTTCCATTATTTTTTTTCATATCGATCAAATTTTTTTCTTTTATTCGAAGACCAACTATATATCTATTTTACAATAAAGTTGCAAAAACATATGTTGAATCCTATATATTATTTGTATTTCCATTATAAAGGTTTAGTCATATATTATTTCATTAATGTAAGATCAAATAATTTAATTACCTTTCATCTTAAAACCCATGGCAAAGTAAATGATAATATCACAATTATTACAAAGATGATACTTAAGATTGTAAAAGGCTTTATTTTGCTTTTAGTTTTTATTTTGTTTTCGAGCAACGTACCATACCACTGTCCACCATCCAACATAGTAATAGGAAGTGCATTGAATATCCCTACATTAAAATTAATAAACCAAATCCAAAAAAGTAAATTTGCAACAATTGGAAATGTAGGACCAAAAATACTTGACGAGTAGTAAGATGACATACTATCAGAATAAGGAACTAGACTTTGCTGCAAGGTAGGAGGCATAAGAATCGCCAATGGATTAGTCAAAAAAAGATTTTTGTAATTATCTAGAACCATTCCAGGATCAAAAAATGCATCTGTAAGTGTAACCCCTAGGATACCTTTACTTTCGGGAATAGATGCTGGAAGTTCAACAGACTTCGTTTGTTCTTTCTTGTCTTCTGATATCCATTGCATTTGTATTGTAGTGCCTAAATTATCTCTCAAGATTTTCCGAAGTTCTTGAACATCTTCTATTGGTTCAGCATTGATGTAAGTAATAATAGAATTCTTCGAGAGACCTATAGATTTGGCCAAAGAATTTTCTCCAATACTCAAAACTGTAATGCCAGTCTCATCACCTTGAATATTAGAAACGGGAGTGAGAGAGGATACCAAAAGAAAAAGTAATCCAAAAGAGAACCCTGCAAGAACCATATTGTTCAAGGGACCTGCAGTAAGTATGGCACTTTTTTGTTTGAACGTTGTTCTATTTAATTCATCTTGTTGAATATTTACAAATGCACCTATTGGTATTCCTAGAAATAATACAATGCCTGTTGATTCTACTTTAGTATTATAGACTCTGGCAACAATACCATGACCAGCTTCATGAATTATAATAGTAACAACTAAACCGATCCAGCCATAAGTCCAAGGTAAAATCGGATTCAAACCTGGAATCAATAAATTACCTTGTGGGCCAATTTCGCGAATACCTTCTCGAGCAGAATCATTAGAAAATAATACCAAAAGAGAGCCCATGATTAAAAAAACAGCTAAAGCAGTTATCAAAGGCATTAAGTAAATATTAAATGAAGCATAAATCTTACCTAAACGTGAATTTGCCACTCTGTCAAAAAACCGTAATCCAAACGGAGTATGTATTAGTATCAAAGGTAATTTTAATTCATAATTAATCCCTAGATTTTTTTGCAAACAAAATTAGTAGTACCAGAGACTATTTAAATCAATCATTACTTACAGTAGGACTAAATCTATTAATAATTTTATTTTCAAAACTAATTTTATTGGATTATATTTTATTAAATGAAAATTTTTTTTCGAGGAATACCAATGTAGTGGCGAAAAATCTAATAGGAAAAAGACTGGTAAAGATAATACGAAATGAGAATAAAAAAATAAGGTTAGCAGGTATTATTGTAGAAACAGAGGCATATGGTTACAAAAGTGATGAAGCAAGTCACGCATATAGAGGAATGACCCAAAGAAATAAGGTAATGTTTGGCCCTGTAGGAAGGTCATATGTATATTTCACCTATGGAAATCATTATTGTTTCAATGTAACTGCAAAATCCAAAAATCAAATAGCAGGTGCTGTATTAATACGTGCACTTCAACCAGAAGAAGGAATTCAATACATGCAAATTTATAGAAATTTAAATGATCTGAAATTATTAACAAATGGACCTGGGAGAATAACTCAAGCATTTGGCATTAATAAACAACATAATGATTATGATATAACGGATATAAATAACGACTTGTTTATTGAGAAAGGGCTTAATCCTAATTTAGTGTTAGCTACTAAAAGAATTGGTATAAAAAAATCAATACATGAATATTGGAGATACATATTAGCATCTAAAGAAGAAAATGTAATTCAATTAAATAAATTTGTATCCAAAAAAAAGGAAAATATTCACTATCAAATTTGTAAGTTATTATAGTTGAGGTGATTGATTAGATGTTAAATTATATATTCTGTCTCTCCAATTTACTACACTTTTTCTATTTGAGATTACTATTCTGACTAAAAATCTAGAAACAATAATTAAAGCTCCAATTATAAAACCTAATGAATAAAGCTTATTAAAAAATAATGTATAACTGATCTGAATTAAATTCGTTAGCATTAAAATAAACAGAATCATAGTAGCAAAAAGTAAGATCACAAAGTTCAATTGATTGGGATGTAGTATGCTTAAAGTTAATGATAATGGAATCATCATAAAAGGAAATATCATTAAAAAGAAAAGTGCTATGCTTAAAAGAGTTGATTTTAATCTATTCTCTTTAAACATAGGTATAAGAAGTCGATCCATAGCTTTACTTAAATCAGAGGAATTTCGAGCCCAGATTGCCTGAACATAGCGTTCACCCCTAACCATTCTCAATTTAAAATTTCCCTCTTTGACTTTTTTACCTAATGCACCATCTTCAATTATCTCGTGTTTAACAGATTCATGAGTACCTACTTTTTCATATGTATCCCTCTTAATAATAAAATAACTTCCAAAAAAATAACCAAGCTTTGATTTTTCATTATTAACCTTTAATGGAGAAAATTTAGTGTGCATGAATGTAGTTAAAAGAGGCAGAGTAACTTTAGTAAAAAAATCATAAGATAATAACCTAGGCATAATGGTTATTGCATCTAAATCATAATGATTAATATTTTGTACCGCTAAAGACATAGTATTTTCAGAATGGTAGGAATCTGCATCGGTAAACAATAATAGATTACCATTTGATTTTAGATATCCTTGGTAACATGCCCAATTTTTCCCAATCCAATCGTCATTTGGTCTATTCACACTAAGAACTTTAATATCTGGGTAAGAATTTTGGTATTCGTTCATTATTTCTAAAGTTTTATCTGAAGATTCGTCATTAACCAAAACTATTTCAAAGTCAGGGTAATCCTGTTTTATTAAACTATCTATGCATCTACGAATATAGCGTTCCTCATTTCTCGCAGGTAGTATTATACTCACTCTTGGAAACGTGTTTTTTATATTCTTAATTCGCTCCAATCTTGGCGATTCTTTAATAGACTTAATCATAGATAATAAAAAGTAAACCCATGTAAAAAAAATTCCAGCCATAAGTGAAATAAATAAAAAATAAAAAATGATTTGATTAATGTCCATAGTAAGGATTTGTTAAAAGTAAAGGTCGATATTATTTATTTTTTACTTGTAGCGGCTAAATATTTAGGTTCTCATCAAATGTTGATTTGGTAATTCCAAGGATGCTTCTTTTTAATCAGACAAGCTTAATATACGGTAAGATAGTCGCATAAGCAAATATCTATGTTAATAATATTTGACGTTGAAGGAGTATTACTTAATGCAGAATATTTACCTATTTTGGCCCAAGTTTTTGGACCTTCGAAGGAAAAGGAAATTTGGGACATTACAAAACAAGGTATTAGAGGAGACATAGATTGGGAAGAAGGCCTTAGAAAGAGAGTAAAAGCATTAAAAGGTATAAAATTTGATGATGCCAAACAAATAGGGGAAAATTTAGAAATTATGCCAGGAGCAAAAGACCTTTGTTCAGCATTAAAAGATGCAGGGTGGAAAATGATTGCTATCTCTGGTGGTTTTACAATTATTACAGATAGATTAAAGAAAGAATTGGGTCTTGATTTAATTTTTTCTAATAATTTAATCTTCAAAAATGGAAGGTTAGATGGTCTTGACTTAAAAGTAACTTCAGATAAATCACTTCTAGTTAGACCTTTAATAGAACAATGGGGAATCAAAAAAGAAGAAATCGTTGTGGTGGTTGATGGAGCTAATGATATCAAACTATTTGAAATAGCAGGATATACGGTAGGTTTTTGTCCCGTCGAATTGGTCAAAAATAAGGCAGATGATGTAATTGAATTAAGGAACTTATCATTACTAAAAAATTTGTTAGAAAAAAGATTCGGTAAATGGATTTTAAAACCTAATCTAAAAAATAAACTCTAATGCTTAAAATTGAGATAATACCTATATACCTAAATATCAACATTACTGCAAAAACAAAATTATTAAATGTTTTATTAAAATCAATAAAAAATAACAATCAAACTATTAAAAATGGAGATATAATAGTCATAGCTCAAAAAATTATTTCAAAAAATGAAGGACGATCAATTTATTTAAATCACATTAGTCCTTCTTCTAAATCTATCGAACTGGGCAAAAAAATAAATAAAGACCCTAGAATTGTCGAATTGATAATTCAAGAATCTCGAAAAATTATAAGAGTGTTTGATAGAACTATAATTACTGAAACACTTCATGGCTTTATTTGTGCAAATGCAGGAATCGATCAAAGTAATGTAAGTAAAAGTAAAAATCGAGTACTGTTATTACCAAAGGATCCAGATAAATCGGCTGGTTCAATAAGGAAAGAAATATATGAAAAAACAAGAAAAAATGTTGCCGTTTTGATAACGGATACCTTTGGTCGCCCCTTTAGAATGGGTCAAACTAATGTTGCGATAGGTATTGCAGGAATTAACCCTTTAAAAAATTATAAGGGAAAAAGAGATATGTTTGGTAAAATTATGAAGGTTACTGAAATAGCGATTGTTGATGAAATAGCTGGTGCAGCAGAACTTGTTATGGGTAAAAGCGAAGGAATTCCTGTAGCAATTGTTAGAAATGCTATTTATTCTAGGCATCATAGTTCAATTAAAAAAATTGTACGAGAGGAATCGAGAGATATCTTTAGATAAGATTAACTAGAAAATAAGGTCATAAACATTTTATATTGCAACAGCATTTTTTATATTGTATTTCGTAATGCATGATGATATAGATTTTAGAAAAATTATAGATGTGAGAGGTCTTTATTGTCCTGAACCTGTATTTAGAACTAAGATTGAAATGGAAAAAATGACGATAGGGGAAAAAATAAAAGTTGTAGCTGATGACCCACAATCAGAAGAAGATATTTCAATGTGGGTGAATAGAAATGGACATGAATTAATATCAGTGGATAAGAAGGAAGCAGATCTAGAATTTATTATAAAAAAGGCGAAGTGAAATGACTTCAACTATATCTGAAAGCCAAGTAACAAAAAAAATAGGAAATACTCCTTTAATTGAATTATCTTCATTTTCTACAGAAAATGTAAAATTATTTGCTAAATTGGAATGGTATAATCCCTTCGGGTCTGTCAAAGATAGAGCTGCATATTGGATGATAAAAGATGCTGAGAGAAAGCATTTGATAAAAAAAGATAAGAGTATTATCATTGAACCGACATCAGGAAATACCGGGATTGCATTAACAGGAATATCTTCCTCGATGGGATACAAAGTCGAAATAGTTATACCAGAAAAAGTAAGTGCAGAAACAAAATCAATTCTGAAAAATTTAGGTGCGACAATACATGAAACTTCTGATGATCTATGTCCAAGAGTGGGTGCAGGAACGGATCAGAGCATTGCACTAGCTCGGGCAATATCGATTCCTAGACCAGATATTTATTATATGCCCAATCAATATGAAAATGATGCTAACTATCTTGCTCATTACGAAGGAACTGGTCCAGAACTATGGAACCAAACCGATGGAAAAATTACACATTTCATAACAGGATGTGGAACCGGAGGTACAATAACTGGTACAGGAGTCTATTTAAAAGAAAAGAATCCTAAAATCAAAGTTGTTGCAGTTCAAGCACAAAAAAATCATTTGCTTCAGGGGTTGAGAAATTTTGAAGAATCTTCAATGCCTGATCTTTTTAAACGACGAGAAATTGTGGTTGATGAATGGTTTACTGCAACTAATAAAGACTCTTTTGCATTGGTAAAGGAATTAGCAAAAAAAGAGAATATACTGGCTGGTCCCTCATCCGGCTCTGTTCTGTCGGCTATGCTCGAAACTCGAGATAAGATAGAAAAGGGACTAGTAGTAGGCATCTTTGCTGATGATGGCAGGAAATTTAAAAGCTTATACAAAGAATATAATGTTTTGAATGAAGAAGAATATGTAAAGGCAGTTCAAAATGCCAAATCTCTATCAAAGTTATTTTACTAATGTAATTACTATTGAAAAAATAGAAGGTAGGTAGATATTATATCATTTTGGACATTATTCAGTATAGAAGGTACCGGATCTGGATCTCAGGCAGATTTTTTGTAACTAATTTCTTTGGTGACTAGTATTAGTTACGGTTTGAAAAGTGATAGATAAAATACATTTTTGATGTAAAATCAATCTTTATTTTCGTTTAGCCACTTTTCAACGTCAAGAGCAGCCATACAGCCATAACCTGCAGCAGTAACAGCCTGTCTATAATGAAAATCATGGACATCTCCAGCTGCAAAAACGCCTTCAACACTGGTTTTTGTATTGTCTCTAAGAATAATATAACCATGTTCATTTAGTTCTAATTGATCTTTAAAGAGTTTAGTATTAGGCTCATGTCCAATTGCAATGAATAATCCTCCTACATCTAATTCTTTTTCTTCCTGATTATTTACATTTTTTATAAAAATTTTTGAAATTTTTTTATCTCCACTTATTTTAGTAATGATATTGTTCCAAAGAAATTTAATTTTTGGATTAGCGAACGATTTTTCTTGCAAGATTTTACTACCTTTTAGGGAGTCCCGTCTATGGATGATCTTGACTGATTTTCCAAATTTAGTTAAAAAAGTGGCTTCTTCGAGTGCTGTATCACCTCCTCCCACCACAACAATATCCTCCCCTTTAAAAAAAGGCCCGTCACAAGTAGCACAATAAGATACACCTCTTCCTCCATATACCTCTTCTCCTGAAATTCCAAGTTTTCTAGGAGATGCTCCAGTACAAACAATGATTGACTTAGATAGGTATTCTTTGGAATGTGTTTTTACAAAAAAAGGAGTTTCCTTAAAATTTACTTCTATTACTTCATCATCGACTATTAAAGAACCAAATCTTTCCGCTTGTTGTCTCATATTCATCATTAATTCTGGTCCAAATATACCATTTGGAAATCCAGGGTAGTTTTCAACTTCACTGGTGGTCATTAATTGTCCTCCTGGCAAACTTCCTGAAATTATCAAAGTCTTAAGTTTCCCTCGTGAAGTATAGATACCAGCCGTATATCCGGCAGGTCCAGAACCAATGATAATAACATCAAAAATATCTTTACTTTGATTAAATGTATTAATATTATCTTCATCACCTTGCATGATGTAAGTAATAGAGAAAATAGAGACTAATTAATTATTTGTTGGCTGAATTTTTCAATCTATTCCGCAATAATATATCATTACAAGATCATTGTATTATTTATTATTCATCCATATTACATAGAAGTCTTTAATTGATATTCGGTCTAGCATCATTAGCAAGTTGATTATTCATAATAGAACATCTATCCTGAGAATTAGTATTAATTATAACAATTGTGTCAATTAGATTCTTTTAGTAATCTATAAATTATTTTGGCATACACTCCATTAAATTCCGTAATCATATAAGGATTTAATTAAATGATTAAAATCTGTAATAACCTACTAGAGATTTAATATATCTTCTATAATTTAGAGGTAGAACGTACTAACTGCTTTCCTATAAATATGGAACCTAACACCATTATTCCACAATGCATCATCAAATATGCCTAATTATTTATCATTTATAAAAAGGGTTGAGTTAAAAATATTATTTCATTTTTTCTCGCTGTTTATCTGAAAGGTATAATGTGGTAGAAAACGATAAACCAAGTAAAAACCCTACACATTTTTTTAATAATTACAGCTTCGTCTAATCCAAAGATTTCCTATTTGAAAGAGGGATTTTTGATAGAAAATACTACTTAAATAATACAATGCTTATATACGGATACATAAATAAAAAATTTCTTTGTTATAGTCTGATATAGATATAATTTGTTAAAAGTTTCAATGATTATAATAATCACATCTGTTAATATGAAGAATCATTATATCATACTTATTTACAAATTACACGGAAAAAAATCCTAATTTGGAATTTCTATTAGTTCTTTTAATTTGTTTGCAGCTATTTCAGCAGCTTTTTTACCCGATAAAAGCATAGAACCAAATGTAGGACCCATTCTTGGAAGACCATGAGTTTCAGTTACTGACATTCCTGTAGCTATTAGACCAGGAAATACTTCACCAGTATAATTAACTACTGCATCTTCTCCTCCTTCTACCCACATAGGATCCATACCTTTCCACTTGACATAGCCTCTGTCCATCAGTCTTTTTACGGCAACGGAATCATGGCCAGATGCATCAATAACGATCTTACTTTCAAACGCAATCGGATCTACACATGTAATATTTCTTGGTAATGCAGAAACGGGCATCCAGTTAACTACCACTCCTCCTACCCGTTTATTTTTTATTACTAAATCATCGAATTTAGTTAATTGCAAAAATCTAACGCCTGCGTCGCAAGTTGCAGCAATTAACTTGGAACAAGCATGAGGGCCCCATGTAGCATAAAGCCCTTCTCTTACCACTCTATAAGGAACTCCTAATTCATCCCATATCTTTTGGGCCGGTGCTCTTACAGTTACAGGGTTCATCATATAGCCTCCTACCCAATAACCTCCACCAATGTAGTTATTTTGTTCTATAATTAAGGTTCGAACTCCTAAATTACCCAACTCTCTTCCTGCGGATAATCCAGCAGGACCGGCACCAATAATAATAACATCGGAATCTGTATATTCATTCATTGTCTCCATAAACATTGCAGCAATTGAACGACTAATTTCTTTCTCGCTGACATCAGCAAAAATCTTTGGCATACTATTATCACAAGATTTACATTATATATTACTAATGAATTTAATTTGTAATATTATGTAATAATAATTAAGTTTAATTATCTATTATGTTATTTGAGAAATGAGTTCCTCTAACTTTACTGTCAATTTCAGTCATCAACTTTATAAAATCTGCTTTGTGTGAATTCAAATATTCTTGTCCTTTGTCTTTAAGACGATTTTGATAAAGTCTTAGATCTCTATGCTCGTTAAAGAATTTTTCGATCATTGTACTTCCATGAATAGAAGGATTTATCAATTTATCAAAATATCCTATAGTCAATTGAACATCTCCTTGTTCTACAGATTCTCTCGTTTTAGCTAATATTTCACTTATATCTTTTAATTGTTGAACAGGAGGTGAAACTTCCCTAGATTTTCCCATGAAACCTGAGCGTTTAATTGTTCCTACCTTTGAGGCTATCTCTCTAGTGAGTTCAAAATATTCTTCTTTATTCAAAAAGCTTTTCTTTTCCTTCCTTAGTACTAGACCTTTCATTGAAAGTCTCAATAAGGCATCATTAACATCAACTTGGTCCATACCAGTGATCCATATTATTTTACCTGCATAATCATAACCATGTCGTATTGCTTCTAATACAACAACCTCAATTATCCTTCTAAACCCTTCTTCTGCCTTAGCATTATCAAAATCTTTGTCTCTGACGGCTCGTTTAGCATAAGAAATATCAATTTCAATAGCTCGCTTTAACGCCTCCATACCATCATCTACCCTCCCACCAAGAACAAGATAACAAGATAGGTTATACCAGGACATTCCATCATTATGATTGATATCTATTGATTTTTCACAACATTCTATTGCTTTATCTAGGTTGTTCATTCTATAATATGCGAGCCCTTTTAAATTCCAAGCCTCGAAATTATTTATATCTAAATCCAGAGCATTATTATAACAAGAAATCGCTACAGAATATTCTCCAAGATGAAAATGAGCATACCCCTTTTTTATCCATGCGTTAACGAATTGGGGATCGATTCTTACAGATAATTCAAAACATCTAATAGCATCAGTAAGTTTTTCGTTAGCCATATGATTAATTCCTTTATTATAAAGATCAAATTTTTGAATATTATTAATATTATCAGTATTATTTAATTCAGAAAGTTTTTTTTCTTTCTCTTGGTAATTAAATTTATCATTTACCTTCCGTCGAAAAAACTTTTCCATATAATAACAGATCCATTCACGAAGATAAATAGATTATGATTTATTTGTTATAGTGACCAGTACATGTGATCGACTCTAAAAATATTATAAATTAAGAAAAAATTATTATTTTAGCTTGACAGATATCATATTAAGTGTCAGATTACTATAAAATATTAGGAATAGCAAAGGATTCTGATCAAATTCAGATAAGAAAAGCCTTTCGACAGCTAGCACTGCTACACCATCCTGATAAGAATAAAAATTCTGAAGAATCAAAAGTGAAATTCATGGAACTTGTTCAAGCATATGAAGTTCTATCAGACGAGAAAGCTAGAGAAAGATACGATTTTAATACTGTCAACGAGAAAAATTTTCAGAAATTTAATTGGACACCTTCTGCAGATTTTGCCAATTTTTATAGTTATGAAAATCTCAAAAGAGAATACAACGAAAATATAGTAAGCGGGGGTATGTGGGATATTAGTGAAAAAGCTAATGCAGGGTTATGGAAAGCTACCTTTATTTTGTTAGGATCCTTGGGACTGATATCTGTCTTTATTATACTAAAAATTTACTAATGAATAGACAAATTCATTTTCATTTTCATATATTCTTTCGAGCCTTTATTGAAAAAAAAGTATTTAAAATAGATCGAAAATTACTCTTAATAGGTAAGTTGAAAGTTTTAGCAATTGGAAATCGCATCTTTGTAACAAGTTTTCAAATGGCTGGAATAGAAGGAATTGACGTTCAAAATTCAAAAGAAGCTCTATCTCGAATAAACCAAATACACTCTCGAAGTGAAGCAGGTTTGATTTTATTAAGTGATGACATTGGTAAAGAGATTAGATTAGATTTGGCTAGGATACGTTCAGTAAAACCCATTCCTTTGATATTTGAACTTCCTTCACCAGGTAGTAAAAAAGAAAAGGTAGATTATAGAGCATTGTTAAAGCAAATCCTAGGTGTTTAATTAATATTCTCTCTTGTAATATTCCTTTTAATTATTATTTAGAGACTCTTACTTTACCTTAATTTAATATGAATTTGAAAACAGTACTTACTATTGCTGGGAGCGACCCATCTTCTGGTGCTGGTATACAAGCAGATCTGAAAACTTTTTCATCGTTAGGAACTTATGGATGCACTGCTATTACTGCAATAACTGTTCAAAATACAAGAGATATTCTCGATATTTTTCCTCTTCCAAATGATATAGTGATAAATCAAATAAAGTTCATCCTGAAAGATATAAGAATCGATTCAATAAAGGTAGGAATGGTTTATGATAAAAAACTGATTGACAAATTATTTAATATTTTAAAAACTCTTAATATTCCGATCATAGTAGATCCGATTCTTATTTCCACCAGCAGAAAAAATTTAATTAAATCTGATGCAATAAAATGCTTTACAAAAAAAATACTATCTATAGCAACAATAATTACTCCTAATGCCGATGAGGCAAAACAACTTACAGGGATTGAAATAAATACAAAAGAAAACTTACATAGGGCATTATCTAAAATAATGAGATTAGGTCCTAAAAATGTGATCTTAAAGGGTGGACATATTGTATCAGAACAGTCTACTGATACTTTAATTGATGATAAATTCAATATAATAGAATTCTCCAATCCTCGACTAGACATCCCCGAAAATCATGGTTCTGGGTGCAATTTCTCTGCGGCTTTGGCTGCATTCATTGCACAAGGTTATGATATATCTATGGCATGTAAATATGCCAATGAATTTATAAATAATGCCTTGAAGAATGTTTTGTATATAGGAAAAGGATATCCCGTAGTAGATAGTGCTATAATAACTTCGGCGTCATCCTTTAAATACCAAGTAATCGACGAATTGTCAAAAGCCATTACCGAGTTAGAAAATTTAGCAGGCTTGGGAAAGTTGATACCCGAAACACAATCTAATTTTGCATATGCACTACCCAATGCTACTTCTATAAACGAAGTTGCGGGAATAAAAGGAAGAATAGTAAGAATAGATGAAAAGGTGAAAGCGAGTTCGTACATTGGATTCGGTGCATCCAAACACGTCGCTTCAGCAGTTATTTCCTATATGACTATTTATCCTCCTATGAGGGCTGGATTTAATATTAAATATGATACAAAAATATTAGATATGTTACGAACTTTTATGAAAATATCCGAATACGATAGACGCTTAGAACCTAGACAATTTAAGGAAAAAGAAGGTGAAACTATAAAGTGGGGAATTAAAAATGCGATTTTAAAAGACAAGATTGTAAATGGAATTTATCATCAAGGAGATTTAGGAAAAGAACCTATGATAATAATTTTTGGACACAAACCAGCAGAGATCCTTGAATATTTGAGAAAAATAATAAAGTACTACTAATGTAAAGATATATTACATTATTTAATTAAACATTTTAAATGCAAGCAGTTATTCTAGCAGGAGGCCTGGGAACCAGATTACAACCTTATACTTTCTTTATTCCTAAACCTATGTTACCATTAGGAAACAAACCCTTGCTTGAGTATCTCATAGAATGGATAAAAAAATTAAAAAATATTGATGAAGTGATTATTTGTGTAAGTTATTTGCATCGAACTATCGAAGATTATTTTGAAGATGGAGGAAGATTTGGAATAAAAATCACGTATGCCCATTCTGAAAGACCATTGGCCACTGCAGGACAATTAAAAACTGCAGAAAAAATGTTGAATGATAGATTTATTTGTCTTTATGGTGATTCAATATATGATTTTAATTTAGAAAAAATGGTGAATGGACATGAAAAATCAAAAGCTTTTCTTTCGATGGCATTAATGAAATACAAAACAAGAATGAAATATGGTTTCATAGATACTAATGATAAAGGAAATATTGTTACAGCTTGGCGAGAAAAACCAGAAGTTGAGGGTTTAATAAATATAGGATGTTATATAATGGAAAGAGAATTCTTAAAAATAATACCTAAATCGAGCACTATTGGAATGGACAAAATAGTAAAAGATGTAATTGCTCAAAAAAAAAAGGTTAAAGCGTTTACAATAGAATCTGGGTTCATAGATATTGGAGATAAAAGATCATATTTAGACGCATATAAAAAATACATGAAAAAATTAGGTAGCATATAGAATCCTCTAGTACATAATTGATAGTTCTGAGATTGATCTCAAATTCTTAGTGCGTCATCTTTTTATTCTGATCGGGGTATGAGATATTATATTGATTGATGATAACAGAGAGAAAAGTCTCTCAGTTGATGTAAGTAGTGATAATAATATTCACTTTTATGTTAGAAAAATGAATTATCAGGGTACCTTAATGATTAACATATGTGATAAAGAATTATTGGGAATAAATATCGTAAGTGATTCGTTAAATATTAATATAACAAATGATTTTTTTAACGAGCCGGCAAATGAGAACGAGATATCTAATCTATTAAAAAGATGTTCTATTGCTAATCTAATTGGAAAAAGAGTTGTAGAAAAAACATTGAGTTTAGGGCTTGCTAAAAGAGACAGTATAAAAACAGTTTCAGATATTCCTTTTCTGATGATATTTAAATTTAGTCAAAATTACTAATTCGTCGATTTTACTATCAAATTAATAATAGATATTTTATATCCAATAGTTTATAATATTTGTTGAGTCTGAGTCAGAATGAGTTATCAACGTACTTTAAGAATACAAAAAGAAAGAATTGGGGCCATTATTGGAAAAAAAGGATTAATTAAAGACGAAATCGAAAAAAAATGCAAGATAGACATTCATGTTGACAGTGAATATGGAGATGTAGTATTAAAATCTAAAACTTCCGAATCTTTGGATATATTGAATATAAATAAAGGATTGGAAGTAATTCTTGCTATCTCTAAAGGCTTTTCTCCTGAGAAAGCATTTAACCTATTTACCGAAGAAAATAGTTTGGAAATTATCGACTTACGAAACTATGTAGGAAAATCTGCAAATTCTTTATCTAGAGTAAAAAGTCGTTTAATAGGAGAAAAGGGAAAATCCCGGCGAACTATAGAGGAATTAACAGGATCTTATATTTCAATATATGGACATTCTGTGGGGATAATCGGAACTTCTGAACAAATAACTTTAACGATAGAAGCAATAACAAGAATATGTTCTGGAAGGTCACATAAAAACGTATATAATTTTCTTCAAGAAATAAGAAGAAAGGCAAAAATTGAAAAGTTAAAATTGTGGGAATAAAATGTTATCAACAAAATTTTTTTATTATAAATATAAATATATTAAGAAGTGGTATTGAGTATTGACTAATCCACAAGATAAAGATAAAAAAGTCTCAAAGGGATCTTTCTATAAATTAAGTACTATTTTAGCATTAATTATAACTATTCCAGGTATTATAATTCTCTTTACGCTAAGACATTTTGAAGTTGGGATAATTTATCAAGTAATTGTTAGTTCGGTTGTATTTTTTATATGTATAGGACTCTCCTTTAAAATTTCTCACCACCTTGTTAAATTAGGATGAGTAGTTAACTTTTTACTCCCCATCTATTGAACATATTGTTTTCAATACCAAATTGATCTAATACCTTTCCAACAATATGAAATAACAAATCATCAATAGTCCTTGGATGGAAGTAAAATCCTGGCATCGCAGGTAATATCGAGACACCCAATTCGGACAATTTAACCATGTTTTCTAGGTGAATTTTAGACAAAGGAGTTTCTCGAGGAACAACAACCAATTTTCTATTTTCTTTGATACAAACACTAGCAGCTCGAGAAATCAAATTATCATCTAACCCATTCGCTATACTAGCAAGTGTTTTCATGCTACAGGGAATGATAACCATACCATCGGTTTTGAAAGAACCACTGGAGATGGGTGCAGCCATATTTTTATTATCGTACCACTTGGTTGATAGCTTTTGTACATAAGCAGTATCTAAATTTGTTTCAATTTTTATCGTCTTTTCTCCCCATTCACTGATAACTAAATGTGTTTCTAATTTAAGCGAATTTAAAGATTCTATTAATTTGATACCATATATAACACCTGATCCTCCGGTAATTGCAATAATAATCCCCACATTTTCTTTTACTTGACTAGATGATAAGTATCTATCGAAAAATTAATTTTTATATTCCTTTATTAATGAAATAAAACATGCTTACGATTTTTGGTACAATAGCATTAGATACAACTAGAACATCTAAAAATATAAAAAATAGAATAATGGGGGGAGCGGCAACATATGCATCCTTATCATCATCAAAATATACATCAACTAATATTATTGGAATCATTGGGTATGATTTTCCTATTATGTATAAAGACATTTTGGATAGACACGTGAATACTAAAGGAATTATTGTAAAAGATAACGAAAAAACTTTTCATTATGATTCTTCATTTGATCCAACCTTAAGTATTCGAACAGCCAATAAAACTGAATTAAATGTTATTGAAAATTTCGAACCATCTGTCCCTGAAGAATTTCTCGATTCTAAATATATCTTTTTAGCAAACAACGATCCAATTCAAAACAAAAAAATGCAAAGTTTATTTAGCGATCCTGAATTTGTGGTTTGTGACACTATCGAATATTGGATTAATAATAAATATGATCAAGTGATAGAGATGATAAGAAATGTAAATGGAATCATAATAGATAGCCAGGAAGCTAGGCTTTTAACACATGAGTATAACCTCATCAAATGTGCTAAAGAAATTAAAGAATGGGGGCCTGAATTAGTAATTATAAAAAAAGGGGAGAATGGGTGTATGCTTTTTTACAAGGATATTATATGTGTATATCCAGCCATTCCTATAGAACACGTGGTTGATCCAACTGGAGCAGGAGATTGTTATGCCGGTGGCTTTCTTGGATATTTATCAAAAAAAGGAAAGATAAATGAAAGCACTATTAGAGAAGCTGCAATATACGGAAATATTATGGGGTCTTTCGCAATAGAAGACTTTGGAGTGAATAAAATAATTGATATCTCCCCTTCTGATATAGAAAAAAGACTCCAATTCTATAAAGAATTATTGAAGTTCTAAACAGGAATACAAATTGTTATATAATTACTATATTATTTCAAAATCATGTATGGCTAAAATTTTTTAGCTTTTTCTATCTCATATAGTATATGTTTTAAATCATTAATGGGAGAAGAAGAATTTAATATGTGTCTTCCAACTATTAAATAATCAGTACCAGCTTTTATTGCATCAGGTATGGAACCTCCTTGAGTTAGAAATCCAGGAGAGTAAATCTGTATTTCATTCAATTCTGAAATTTCTTTGATTATGTCAATTTTAGTAGCACCTATAACAATTCCATCTCCACCACTAGAACGAGCATAGTTATAAAGTAATCTATACATTGGAATCGAATCTAAATTTTCCCTATTCGTTTTATTTGAAGAAGAAATTTGTAATCCATAGCCTTCAAAAGAAGTGGGATGACTCATATAAACAAGTGAGATAATACCAAATTTTATGGAATGTGCGTAATTTACAATTGACTTCATTTCTGTTACTCCAATAAATGGGTTTACTATTACTGCATCAAATCCTAATTTTTGTAACTTTTTGACAGTCACTTTATTTGTATTTCCAATATCATTTAGCTTTATATCTGCTATACTCTGTAGATCAAATTTATGAGCTAGCTGGTTAAGATTTAATATCTGGATATAAGATAGAGACAAAAAAAGATGGAAATTTATTTTTATTGCACAAATTTGAGATTCAGTTATAGTCACTATCTCTTTACATTTATCAAGTAAGTAAGGATTAGTGTCATTATCTAGATCATAATCCAATGCTAATATAATAGGACTTTTTTTTTTATAGGCACACTTAGTTATCCTTGATTGATAAGAAGATATAATTTCAGTCATCATTTATCACTAGGGGATGCTCTTTTAACAATTTTATGATTTTTATATAAATGTACCCATGTTCTTCAATATAATTTGTGAAAAAAGGTTTTTCTGATTTTTGGCTAGAATATTTTAAAAATTTCTCTGGTTCCTTATCTATATTGATATAGTAAAAATATGTTAAAGAATCGGTGTCCATAAAATTTAAGGATGTTCCTAAAGTAAATCTATCTTTTTGTTGATTTCCAAAAGAAAAAATTGGTAAAGGAGGTTCATCATAAATAGTTTTATAAGCCGCAACTTTTGCAAGACTTGCAAGGTCTCTTAACATAATCTTTGTATAACTACATCTTTTACTTCTTCTAGAACTTTTTTCCATTATTGCTGGTAACTTCTCAACATTTATAATTGGAGAATAGACAAAAAGAGGATTAGTAGCCATATCCACCAATGTTACTGTTTCAGAAAGACCTTGACATCTATATGCAATATATTGATTAGATGGATTGTTAGTTTCAAATTTAACATAATAAATTACAGGAGTACCATAGATAAATTCAGTTTGCAAAGCAAAGATATGTTCATTGTTTAAATACATAGAAAAAGTAGGTAATGGAGCACGTTCTAATGCACAAACTAGTCTTGCAAAATCATTCAGATTGAATACCTCAATGTAAAAGGGTGATTTAGATTCCAAGCAATTAACTTCAAAAAAAAGGGTATTAATATTTTACACTTTTAGTGGAGATGTCTTTATATAATCATTTTTTCAATAAGGTTCAATATCAAAAAATTATTATAAGCTTGTTTTGACGACCGCTTGATCGTCGCTCTGCTTAGAGTAGTAATATATTGTCCATTATTGATTATTTCTAAAGATATCAAAGAAAATGATATTGAATATAAAAGATTTAGGCATTGATTTAAAGATTCAAACTAGCATTGATTTGTTAACAAAGGTTATAAATAAAAAAGATAACAATGAGCTCGAAATTTGGAAAGCATATAGCTGGTTAGAATACTGTATTTTACTGATTCGTCTGAAACAATATGATCTGTTAGATAAAATACAACAAAATGTATTGAAACCTAATAAAAAAAAAGAAAAAGTTGAAAAGGAAGCAAATTTAAAAAGGGCAAGGGAATTATTAACGAGTTTAGATTATACTAACAGTGAACATCTTTTAACTTCTCTTAGAGAATCAAGAGATCTTTTAAAAATTTATTTGAAAACAAAAAAGTAAGATACTAATAAAAATTTAATGTCTTTGATCTATTACTGCATCTACTTCAGCTCCAGTTCCTATTAGTTGAGCTTTTAGGCCAAGTTCTGCTTCAATTTCTTCAACAAACTTTTTTGAAGGTGAGGAAAGTTTAGAATATTCTGTAACACCAGCACATTCAGGAAAGAGAACATCTAATTTGGTTAGGGCGAATGATGTCCCGCTGTTCAGTCTAATTGCCTTTTTTGCTAACCCAATATTGAACGGAGAAGATCTTCTTTCTCTTCCAGTTACGCTTCCATATTCCTGCCATCCCCTCTTTTGAGTTTCTTCTTTGCCTAATTCATTTTCTAATGGTCCCCCTCCAACTCTAGTAATATAAGATTTAAAAACAACAATCACGTCATCGATGTATTTAGGTCCTATTCCAACATCCGCGCAAACGGAAGAAGCAGTAACGTCCTTTGATGTTACGTAAGGATAGCCCCCATGATAAAGCGAAAGATAAGTACCCTGTGTCCCTTCAAGTAGAACGTTATTCTTTTTATCCAAGTCAGAATGAATCATACAACTTACATCATTCAAGTAATTTTTAATTTCCGAACAGTCCATTGCAAGACTGAGTTTTCGTAATGCTCGGTCAGAATTTGCAGGACCTGTTCCTGTTCCAGTAGTACCTATTCTTTCTTTAAGAAAACTGATATTATCCTGTCTAATATGTTCTTCTTTTATTATACCACAATGAGGATCTACAAAAGTTCGGCCATGAGCATGAAATGTAGAAATTTCTTTTAAAAGTATTATTGGATCTACCAAAACACCTGCACCTATAGCTAAATTAGTGTTGACGTTGAAGGCTGCGCTGGGAAGCATACGAACTTTGAAGGTTTGCCCATTTAAATTAAAAGTATGTCCTGCATTAGGACCTACTCCTCCCCTAGCCGCTAATCTAACATTATCCATTTTGACAAGATATGCTACTATTTTTCCTTTTCCTTCATCGCCAAAGAAGCCACCTACTACTATATTACATGGCATGATGTTGATTATAGTAATCTATATTTAATTTATTATAATAAAAAATCATGTGAAATAGAAAATTAGATATATGTCTCTTAACTAGTTTGTTATGTGTCTGTTACTAGTGGTAATATCGAGGATATTATAGAAATATTAGGTAATTTACAACCATTTTTACGAGAACCAATAATCAAAAATAAGTTAATAGATTTTTTTAATAGTGAATCTGGATTTCAATTAGAAACAATAGAATTAATTCTAAACTCCCTTGAAAATATAGATATTCAAAAATATCAAGATTTAATATCATCATGGTTACAAGTATTAGTATTTTTTGAAAACACAAAAATAAATCAAATAACAAAACTCTTCTTGGATGGATTGCTAAAACGACAAGAATTGATAAATCCTCTCCAGCCTGTATTGTTCTATTGCATTAATAAGATGTCCAACGATCAAAAAGACAGATTGAGATATTGTTTTTTGGAAACTTTATTTATGATGCCAAACTACAAGAATATAATTTTTTCTAGTTTAAGTGAAGAAGTACAAAAATTTCTATTTAAATATTAAATGTCAAAGATAACTACATAATAAAAATTAATTGTTATCAGGATTTTTTTGAATTTGTTCTCCCTGTTCTAGCCCAAAAAAAATCTTCTCTTGCTTTTTCAAAGCCTTTCTATGTTCTGGAAGAGACATGTCTAGACGTAGTTCATTAATAACCATAATCGCATGAGTAGTCCATTCATTCCAGCATGAAGGACAAGAAGAGTATTTTTGAGCACCAGGATCGTCAACTAATTTTTCATCGAAAGTATTATTACATTTTGAGCATGTTTGAGTCATATATAATATCCTTCTAGTAAAGATATATTACCTTTGTCATTAAAATAATATCTTACTATCAAATAGAATTAAGAATTATTGTTTTAGCATTATAATTTACCAAATCCAAAATAAAAAATATGAATTTTATGTAGATAAATATGGGGATAGAATCATAAAATCTTTTATTGATGAATAGGATTTTACCTTGCCAATTATCTCTATATCTGTAGATATATTCAATATGATTCAATATAACGAACTGAAGTTTATGTAAATCGGCATTATTTGATAATTATAAAAGTTGTTTAAATATAATAAGTCAAATGAGATATTATAAACTCACCCTATATAAGTAGATGTATAAACAAATAAATCAAGAACTTATTTCTGAAACAAAACAAGAATATCTAGATCTTTTTCTAAATTTTAACTCGAAAAACTTTTAATCTATCGACAATTAAAATAATAAAGATACTCTATAACAATAAAAATATTTAATTAATTTTATTACCGTTTATTAAGATTTTTTATTGTTTTTTCTCTCTCCTTTGTATTGATGTTTCTTTTTTATATGATCCCGCATTTGTTCCATACCTAAAAACTGACGATTGCAACTGTTGCACGTATAATATTTACTAGAACCATGAATTACTTGTTCATGTTGCATTGATTCTTCTATTTTTCTAAATCTTTTATTACAAATCGGGCACTCAAATTTTTTTAAGAAGTGTTTTAAAAAATTTAATAAGTTCAAGAATTTATAATTAATATAAAGGATAATAAAATCTTTGGAGATATAAAAATCAGCTTTCAAATATTAGAAAAAAATGTTGGAAATGGAATTAAGAAAGTTCAGATACCATTTTTTCAATTGCCTGACTGGAATTCATCATTCCCAATTTTTTAGCAATATTTTCTATCAATTCTATTTGCTCAGGTTTAAAACAGACCGGTATTGTTCGTTTTTCTTCCATAAAAAATCAGATCATGATAAGGTTTTTATGTGTTTCCAAAAATTAATTTGATAATTATGCTTTAACCCGTACAATTTTAATCCTATCTAAAACTTTCCAATATTCAATTTCTTTTCCTTGAGCAATTTTATCCCTTATATCTTCCTCTACTGCAGAGGTTTCAAAAACTTCGAAGGTTTCCAGATCCATAATTTGAAGGAGAGAACCAGTTATTGATACAACTTGACCACTTCTCTTATCGATAAGGGGGACTTCAACATTGGCTGAAACAGGAGAAACGAGACCGTGTTTGGAACCATCAAAAACTCCCATTGCAGAAACACGGGCTTTAGCTGAACCATGTTTTCCTGGTTTGCTATGATCATACGAAACAATTCTACAAGGTTCGTTATCGATAATAATATAAGACCCAACTTTTAAACTGCCAAGATCCATTGGTTTACTCATAATAATGAAAAGAAAATAAATTGATATATATTATTTCTGTTTTAAAATAAGCCAGATAGTCAAATCTATTTTATCCTATCCTTTAGTACTGGTAGCAACATCCCATTTGGATGACATTTTAGTTTTATATCGAAATTTATAGTATGGGATAAAAAAATAACAATAGAGTGTGGCTAATGCACCATACGGGTCACTCAAGAAAGATTTAAAAATAATCCTTATATTATCTACGAAAGATAATTTTGTTGTTTTAAAATATGATAGTTGTTTATGGCCCAAATTTGCTCTCAAAACCTGAGACAAAAAATCTTGTAAATTTTTTGGTGTTTTGAAATATATCTTTGCGTTATCAACATAAATAATTTTTTTTTCCAATTCCAATACTTTCACCTGAAGAAAATAATCAATTGCTATTATATTCTCTGAAATTATTATTTCTTTAGCTAGGCCTTGTCTAATAGCTAAACCTCTCCCCATTACCATAAATTGTGTTATGCCAAGTTTTCTAACGTTTTGCAACCAAGTTGAAATAAACCTTGAGGCTCTTCCGTATATATTAGAAATTTCTATTGGTTGAGGATTTCCAGCACAAAGTCCAATTTCAGAAGTAAATTCATTTACAAGGTTATAGGTTGTTTGTTTTTCTAATATCACATCAGCGTCATATAAGACCAAATAGTCTCCTGTTGCCTCTTTAAAAATCTCATTCCAACCAGCGGATGCACCTCTTCTTTCTTGATGATGGAAAAATCGTATTACGAATTGGGAATTATTTTTTATAAATTCTTTGATTAAAATTGGAGTATCATCCTGAGAATCATCTGAGATTATAATCTCTTTGAGGTGAAATTTCCCTAAATGCTGCCGTTTAATCGAATTTAGTAGGTTAGAAATATTTTTTTCTTCATTATAAGAAATAATCCCTATAGATAGCTGATTCATTATACTCTTTTGGAAGAAAATTCTATTATAAATATTAGCATTAGTACAATATTTGCTTGTTATAGTTCTTTCAATTTGTCTGATTGATCTAATCATAAATGAAATTTACATAACCTAGAGAAAGTGTTCTTTCTGATACTTGAAATAATAATTATACCCACAAGCTTTGATATCATACATTCTTTAACAAAAATTTTATATCTAATTTAATCATTCGGTTAAAAAATAAAATGAAATGTAATATTTTATAATATGAAACTTGTTGCAATACCTAAATGTGAAAATCTTTTCCCATGTGGTGTATTTTTATTTATAGCTTTCATCTGTGTCATATTGCTTTTTTCAAATGCATATGGTGAGTCAATCAACATTAATTTCGCTGTACCGGAAAATCAAAGTAAAACAACAGAAAATCTCACTCTGGTGGGACATGTATTAGACAACAATATAACGAATCAACTTACTGAAAAATTTGTTGCCAAGATTAAACAAATCGATGAAACAAAAGCTCTCATCAAGGTAGTTCCGGTGTCTAATGAGAGGTTTTTAAAAAATGATTCTGATTCTCCAAAATCTAATTTGTTATCTTCAGACCAAAACGATACAGTGAAATCTACTAACATAACAGAGGTTTTACCACCACCTCCCATAGTAAGTTATATTGAAAATGAAGGAAAACAAATGAAGTCTATCAATTTCGTAACTAAGAATAGTGACACAAATACCAGCGAGGAAGAGGATGACGAAAGCAGCAGAAATACCAGCGAGGAAGAGGATGACGAAAGCAGCAGAAATACCAGCGAGGAAGAGGATGACGAAAGCAGCAGAAATACCAGC
>DASUZI010000213.1:0-3027 GCA_036376955.1 Nitrososphaeraceae archaeon | reverse complement strand
ACTAATTGTTTTTCAAGTTTAAATATACTTGAAATAAATTCAATTCAAGAAGTGAAATGCATTTTAATATTTATCAGTTTAATTATTAATTCATTTATTTTTTTAGCATGGTTTAAATCGATAAAAGAAAAAATTTTTTTAATTATTGGACTTGAAATGGTAATTAAATCTGAACAGCATAGAGGGGATGGGATTTGAAGCCTCAGTTCGAAGTCTTAATTGTTGAGAAATCATACAATATATTATACCAATAATAAATAATAAGTTTATACTAATTATTATATTCATAAATATCCGTTTTTAAAAAGATAATTAGTAAACAATAATATAATTTAAATTTAAGAATATTGCAAATGACTCAAAACGAAAATATAATACAAATTTTCATGAATATAGATGAAATTGGCAAAAATATGTGTATACCTCTTTCCGATAAAGACTATGAGAAAATAAAAAATTATGGAAATATAAGGAAAACAATAACTAGAAATAATACTAAAATACCATTTACCTATAAAATCCTCAATAATTGCCTGTCTTTAATCTAGTTTTCCTAAAAGAATAGAATGAGTTATTTGTGTCATGTATAGAGGAGGAATCAGATGTGATATGTCTTGGAAATAAGATATAAAATAAAAAGTAGGTGTACACTAAAGAATGCGATTATAAAGTATTAAAGTAAACCGTAAACTGTACAAAGTAGAGCATAGCAATTGATAATAACAAAAATGCAGCAAAGCAACATAGGAATTTCTATGTTGACGTTACCAATTCTTTTAGGCAATAATTGAGTAATTTTGGAAAAGTTCAAACTTTTATTAACGCCGCAATCTACATCTTTAACAACAATAATGTATTCTGGTGCAGTAGATGTTCTAGGAACACTGACTGAGAAATTGAAACAGCAGATAAATGATACTCAAGATAAGTCTGAGTCGTTTATCGATGCGACCCACGTCTACAAGCAAGGAAAAATGAATGAAAAAGAATACTTTGCTAAAATTGTCGATTATCTAGTTTCAACATCTGCATTAGATTTTCTTGCGATTCGAGTAATTTTAGAAATAAAGTCAGCAATCGACAAGAACACATTAATGAAAAATGCTACTGGTAGAATGTCTTCTTCTCCTTCTCCTTCTCCTCAGACTGGTTTTGGGATAGCGGGTTTTGTAGGTATTGGTGGGGCTGTTGGCGGAGGAGGAGATAAATATGTTATGCCTGCACCCGAGCAGCAAGAACCCACATTGAAGCCAGAAGATATTGAGATGGAACGACGTTCTAGTGAGAGCAGTGGAAAAGAAAAAACGACAACAATAACTAAAAATTGTATTTTCTGTGGATCAGAAATTCCTAAACAAGTGAAATTTTGCAGTAAATGTGGTAAACTGCAATAATTAAAAGATTTATAATGACATTCTTTCAATTGATAAAACCTATAGAATGTCGGAGCATATATGTTGTTATTTTTTCCTTATCTTTAATGGGTAAAAATTGGCAAGAATTTATTGTTGAAGCCAAAAGATGTCTTTCAACGAGGGGTACTTTTTTTATTGTTGTAACAACTAACGAATTAAATGAAAGAAGAATGTTACATTACTTCTAAATGTTTAAAAGATGATGAATTGTCATTGATACTAAAGAAGAACATGGAGATTTTACCTTCTTTGAAGGGACAAAAAATTAAATTAAGTTTTGTTGTAATTCTATTTTTTATACACTTCCTATCAGATTAGAAAGTGTTACCTATCTCAGTAAATGAAATTGTAACCTATGTATACAAGTACAACAATTAATTAATCAACATTATTTGTATAAGTTAATAGATTGTTATTTGTTAATGTTTCTTTTTTTCTAACTTTATAATTTCCATTCAAAATTTCTGATATTGTAGTTTATGTTTTTCAAAGTGACATTTCTCTGAACAATAATAGTCATTGCACATATGACAGAAAATAGGATAATCTTGAGTCTTTCTGCCACAATTGGCACAACAACTAGACATATCCATATCTAACAATACGTGATTAAAGTATGTAAATTTGTCTATAAATATTAAAATACTAAATATAAGTAAATCATATATTAATTTAAAAGTATAAATAAATTCGATTTTTTAATCTATTTGGATAACGATTTATCAATTAAACTTTTATTATAAATGAAGATGTACATTCTCTGGTTAATGTGGACTTATCCACGATTAACAAGAGCCAAACTACCTTATTAATTCATAAACTCATAAACTTAAAACCTACTAAACAGAAGTAAAAATCATGAATATGCTTGAAGGAAAAGTCGCAGTTATTACAGGGGGAAATAGTGGGATAGGCTTTGCCACGGCAAAGCGGTTCGTCGCTGAGGGTGCATATGTTTTCATCACAGGTCGACGTCAAAGCGAACTCAATGAAGCAGTAAGTGATATAGGAAAAAATGTTACCGCTGTTCATGGTGATGTCTCAAATCTTGCAGATCTTGATCGATTGTACTCTATAGTAAAACAACAAAAAGGACGCATCGACATTCTGTTCGCCAATGCCGGCCTTGGCGAATTCGCAACATTAAGGGAAATTTCTGAAGCGCATTTTGACAAAACGTTCGGTGTCAACGTCAAAGGGCTTCTATTTAGTGTGCAAAAAGCGGTTCCGTTGTTTAAGGACGGTGGTTCGATTATTCTAAATTCATCGATCGCTGCATCCAAAGGAGTTGAGGGGTTTAGTGTTTACAGCGCAAGCAAGGCCGCCGTACGTTCGTTTGCTCGTACGTGGACTGTCGATCTGAGAGATAGAAAGATCCGGGTCAACGCCATCAGTCCTGGCCAGATCGACTCACCTGCCCTCAGTGAGTTGATGAAGAATGAGGAACAGAGCAGCCAACTCAAAAAAGACCTCGTAGGCACCGTGCCATTGAGGAGGATGGGTACTCCTGATGAAGTTGCAAAAGTCGTCACGTTCCTAGCGTCGGATGAGAGCAGTTATGTCACCGGTATCGAACTATTCGTCGATGGGGGTGCGGCACAAATCTAGTATA
>DASUZI010000212.1:0-2462 GCA_036376955.1 Nitrososphaeraceae archaeon | reverse complement strand
AATACTATATAATTGACATTGATTTTAGATAGAATTAATTTTAAATCTATTATTAAATTTAGAGTAAATTGTGGTTGGGACTCGAACCTTCGTCCATCAAATGTGGGTTCTACTATCAACTATAAAAACATTAGATAAATTCAAAAAACATTTGATTTAAATAATTAGTTAAGTATACTAATTAGAAATTATTATCTTAATCATATCTATAACTGAAAAATACAGAAATATTTTATATAATTCGTTGATATAAAAATTTTTCAGAATTTATTAATTGGAAATGACTAATATATTTATCAAATATTGAAAAGTATCCTGATAATTGATGATGATGTTAAAACTTCTTCAAAATATAAAAAATGGTTAGAAAACGAAGAAGGATTTAATTCAAAATTAATAAATGATCCTAATACAGCAGAATTAAATTTTAAATCTACTGATTATGATCTTGTTCTTATTGGTTTTAAAATGTCTGTAATGGAAGGTTTTAACCTTTATGATAAATTACATGAACTATCAAAAAAATTAGAAGATACGCCAAAAGAATTTCGGGTATGCTTTATGACTTCATCAGCGATAAATTATAAAGTTTTAGCGGAGATTCATCCAGAATTTGGAGAAGAATGTTATGTTTCTAAAGAAGTTCCAAAAGATGTATTTATAAAACATATTAATTCTTTAATACCTTAGTTATATTCTACTGCTAAATTATTCCTAATATCAAGGTACTTTTAAATATAAGTTAAAAATTAAAAATTTGTTATAAACTCTGTCAGTCTTTAATGGGTTAATTATATAATATAATGTATTTTAACATCAGTAATTCCGGAAAATATATAAAAACTATAAAAAAGCCGTTTTTATAAATAAAATTAAATTATATACTGTATTAAAACCATTATATTTGCCGCCAATAATACAATTCCAAGATAAAAGTCATGTTCTAGGAATTTATTCTTCACCACAAAGAAAAATAGAAGAAGGCTTAGAATATCTTAGAATTGGATTTGAGGAAAATAATGAAGCAATATTGATGATTACTGATGAACTAACAAAAGATGAAATTAGAAATGAAATAATAAAAAAATGGAATATTTCTAGAGATCACTTGTTAGATCTAGAAAAAAATGCTATTATCAATATCAAAAATTCTAGAAAATTTTATCTTTCAACAAATATAACAGACCGTGACAGGATCACCAAACAGTATTCTGACCTAGCATACAAATCAATAAAGAAAGGAAAAAGAGGTCTACGGATATTTGGTGATATGAAAGTCTTTTTTGAACAAGGATATGGTAAATATGTTATTGAATTTGAAAAATTATTTCCACCTTTAAATGATTTTCCAATGATTGGTATTTGTGCATATGATCTAGATGATTTTAAAAAATTAGATCAGGAATCTAGAAAAATACTTTTTAATCATCACAACCTACATCTTACAAATAATCTATATCGAAATATATTTGATGATTCTACCCATCAATTGACAGAACATATTTGTATGTATCTGGATATGGAATCACAGTTATCTTCTTTTTTGCCAATTACTAATAGTCTATTACGATATCTGGAGGAGGGATTACAACAAAATCAGTTATGTGTTTATCTTTCTATGAACATATTAGAAAATGATAATATAAAAATGATGCTTTCACAGGTTTCAAATCTAAAATTTCAACAGGAGGATTTTATGATAATAGAAAATAGTAATGATTATTATATCAATGCAGTATGTGAAAACCTAAAACGATTTGAAGATTTGAAAAAACTAATTTTTGAGAAGGCAATACGATACAATAAAAAAGATATTAGAATAGTATCTGACATTCCAAATTTTCTATTTAAAAATAAGCATTTTGATCAGTGTGTTGCTTTAGAGGAATGGTGGGATCAAACAATAGAAGATCTTAATAAAAGACATGGATTAAATATATTATTATTATGTCTGTATGATAGTAATAATTTTCATAATTCTTCTTTTAAATATCACAGACATAGAATAAATGACAACCATAGTATTGTATGTGATTCAGATGGTATAGTACATTTCAACTTTGATCCATATTTAGAAAGTAGAAAGAGAAAAAGCGAGAAAAGGTTTACCAACAAGCAGTCAAGATAGTAAGAGAGAATACAAAAGCAAAACAAAAAGAACAGCAAGGACAGCAGAACCAACAAGAAAAAGAACAAGAAGATGAAGGAGGAATCCTCGATAATCTATTTGATAGTCTTAAAGAACGTGGCAGAGGTTTATTTTAACCGTTAATCCATAAATTAATTAATTAATTCCACTCATTTATTTTATTCAATTTTTCTCTACTATGCTTTGCTTATTCTTTTAGTCACTATAATTATTTAATTACTGTAAAGCAATTATTTGTAATTAAAGCATGTATTATCATGATTTTTATAATTTGTCACAATCTTCATTCTAATCACTAATTTTCGGATTGGGA
>DASUZI010000211.1:0-2363 GCA_036376955.1 Nitrososphaeraceae archaeon | reverse complement strand
CATACTTGAATTTTCATATAATAATTATAATAAAAAGAAAAGAAAAATAATTGAACTAACCACAGGTGACATAGCTTGTTTTGTTAAACCTCATTCAGATTTTGTTTGTGATACTATTGTAAGAGGTATATTACCGAAAAGACATAATGGTCTTGAATCTCCCACTGTATATGTATTGGTAACTGACAACAAATTTGATTTTTACAATATAACAGAAATAGCTGATAAAAAATACATGGTATTAGATAAGGTATTAAAAAATGTAATAGTACAAAGGATGTTCACGATATATCAATTGGCACACTTTTTGATAATAGATTTAGAAAAGAATTTAGAAATATACAAATCCAAACTATTAGTTATAACAGGCGACTTTTTCCTTTCAGATTCACAAATTACAAAAGAAGATAAAGACTGGCTATATCCTCAAATGATACAAGCTATCAAAAAGGTTAAAGATTCTATTATTCTTGTATTTTCTCCCACAAACTTGCGAGAGTTAGTAAATTATGGATAATGATAAGAAGAATGAATGACTATCTTGTGTCAAAATACTATCAAATATAGTGAACCCGAGAAAATTAAGGGCCCATAGGGAGTAATACCGATAGCGGTTCTAAAAAAGGAGTCCAATGTAGGAGATACAGAATCTTGTATTTAGCTTTCATTGTTAGAAACTTAATTTTTATTATTAGAAACTTAACTATCTGAAATATAAGTAATAATATGAATCTAAAATTGACCTTTCACATCTTAAAAAATAAAATAAAGATTGATTAGGTACAATAATTCAAAATTTCTAAATTGTATACTAGGAGGTTAAAATTAATCCCTAGTTGTCTTTACTTGATATCGTTGTTGTAGTTGCTAGTATTTCCGTCTCTATTTTGGCTATTACCTGATACTGTTTGTATGAAATTGGTGTTTGTTTTTGTGAAAGCCTTCACATTATCACGTGTTTGTTCTAATGCTGTATTGTATACTCTAATATTTGATGCTAGAGCATTGTTTACTAGATTTGCAGTATTTAACAGGTAACTTGTAAAGTTATTTACAGCTACTGCGTGATTTTCTGCAATTCTTTGTGGATTATACAAATTCCATACACTACCACTATTATTATCTACTTGTGATTGAAAAGAGGCCATTACTTGTTTTTGTGCTTCGATATAGTCAGAAGCAATATCTCTTACGGTTTGAATAGTTTGTTCTTGATATTCAGCAATACGTTGTGTATATCTTGGAATTTCTCGTGTAGCTTCATCAGTTGTTCTTTTTACATTGTGTAAGGTGTTGTCTAGTGTCTTGTTTATTGCATCTTGTTGTTGATTTAAATTGTTAGTTGTTCTTTCATTGAAATTATTGTTATCTTTGTTAAATTTAGTTGTATTTTCTTTTGTTGACATGTATATATATAAGTCACTAAGGTATATAACTATATGTATTAATGACTAGTGTATAGTCATATTTGTTTATTTGTAATTAATTTATTTATTTGTTTAATTTGAGGCAATATATTCAGAATTACAAGAACAACAACTAGAGGAAATAGCAGAATCTAGGTGCGATAAGTATAGTTTAAGATACTATTCTACATTATTAATTCATTATATAGTTCTTATAACTTAACAAACAATACTATAAGTATACAACATTTACTACAAGATTATTTAAAGGTCGCCAATGTTAATAAAGTTGTTAATTATTTTGCGTAATGAAGAAGAATGATGGTGGAATAGAATTCCATACAAATTAGAATGTAAAGAAGTAGAAAATTATGATAAAGTTATGGGTACTAATTATCTAACTATATTCTATAGTCTTGCTTTAGGGTATAAACAAAGGCTAAAGAAGATTTATTTAACAAAGATAAAAAGACATTCTTAATATATAGGATATCGTTAAAATAGATTTACGATTAAAATCCATAATAAATTCGGTATTCTTTGCCAGTAGAGAAAATATTTACCAAAAAAGAGTTTAATAAATTTACTTACATTATTTAATACAGAAAAACAGCAAAAAGAGATTTTAGATATAGGGTATTAATATGATACAGAATGACTTTATAAATTGACAAATTTAACATTTTTAATAATTTTAGCAATTGGATTTATCTTATTTATTGCAGGTATCTTTATTATGATTGTATTCTATTCAACAGTTGATTTGTCCTATAACAATAAGCTCTTTAGTTATTCTGGGAGGAGTATTAGTATATTTATGATAATTTTTGGTTTTTTTATGATTATGATTGGAGTTATCAAAAAGCAAAATAAACTACACGAAAAATAAGACTTTTTATGCACGTCTACACCTGATAGACTAAAAGTATATTGCTTTTCCTCTTTTGAGTTAGTGGT
>DASUZI010000210.1:0-2489 GCA_036376955.1 Nitrososphaeraceae archaeon | reverse complement strand
TTGGTATCTATTAAAATATCATTATAAATTTAATTAAATTCAATTGGTTATGCGGTCCTGTTAACTTAAGGATAAATATTGGATGTGTTCTGCTTTTATATTATGTTCTGTACTCAATTTTAGAAGAATTTTATAATTCATTTCCTAAATTTTCCTTAACTTAACAGAGCCATTTATACTATCCTATTCTTACATGTATGTTGTTTTCTTTTAAAAACTGTTTTACTTTTTTAATAGTTGACTTTTCATAATGAAATATAGACGCTGCTAAAGCTGCATCTACATTTGTTTTTTGAAAAACTTCAGCCATATGTATTGGTTTACCACATCCACCAGAAGCTATTACTGGTATGCTTACTTCTCTACAAATAGCCTTATTCAATTCTAAGTCATATCCTTCCTCAGTTCCATCCGCATCAATACTCGTTAAAAGAATCTCACCAGCTCCAAGTTGTTCCACCTTCTTAGCCCACTCAATTGCATCAATGCCAGTTCTTTCTTTTCCTCCATATATCATGACTTCAAACCAATATTCGTTATTTTGTTTTCTTTTATTCGTCTTGTTATCTTTTAAAATTTTTCTATGATCAACAAAAGAATAATTTTTTTTAACGTCTATTGCAACTACTATACATTGTTTCCCAAAAATAGACATTAATTCTGTAATTAATTTTGGATTTTTTACAGCAGATGTATTAATTGAAACTTTATCAGCTCCACTTAGCAAAATATCCCTGGCATCTTCTAATTTTTTGATACCTCCACCTACAGTAAAAGGAATATCTATAACTTTAGCAACATTGCGAACTACATTTTTAATAATATCTCGTTTTTGTTCTGAAGCCGTTATATCAAGAAAAACGAGTTCATCTGCTCCTTGGTCACTATATTTTTTTGCGAATTCAACCGGATCCCCTGCATCTTTTACCTCTTTAAAGTTAATACCCTTAACTACTCTACCATTATTTACGTCAAGACATGGAATGATTCTTTTTGCTAGTGTCATTTTTATACTACTGATATTGCCTTTTTAACATCTATTTTTCCGTCATAAATAGACTTGCCTAATATAACAGCAGAACAACCAATATTCTTAACTCTAATTATGTCTTCAATACTAGATATTCCGCCACTAGCGATTATTTTTGCTCCACTTACGTTTGAAGCATAGGAAAGAGTATCTAAATCGGGGCCATTTAAAGTTCCATCTCTGTCAACCGTTGTGAGCAAAAATTCTTTAATTCCTTTAGCCATAAAAAATTTTATAGCTTCATTTACCTTAAATCCCGATGGCTGTCTCCATCCGTTAATCATGACAATCCCTTTAATCTGATCTATTGAAATTACTATATTTTCTACTTTTTCCTTTGGTAATTGTTGTAATACCTGTGGTTGTTTATATGCTAATGTTCCTATAACAATTTTTTGGGCTTTTTTTTCAAACATCTTATTGAGGGAATCAATGGATCTTATCCCACCTGCTACCTGAACTGGAATTTTTATTGTATCTATTATTTTTAGAATTATTTCCGTGTTATTTTGATTATTATTCCAACCAGTAGTCAAGGTAGCATCAAGATCTACCACGTGAATTATATCTGCACCTTGTGTTTCAAATTTTTTTGCAATTTCTATCGGGTTATCACTATAAACAATTTTATTTTGAAGTTCTCCTTTAACTAGTCTTACTACTTGACCTTCAAGTATATCAATAGCAGGTATTATATTCAATTTTTACCACCACACACTCTCAAGAAATTCTTTATTATTTTTGCTCCATTCATACCCGATTTCTCAGGATGAAATTGAGTTCCAAAAAGATTGTTTTTCTCAACAACTACTGGTATATTGCCTCCATATTTGGAATTTGCAACTATTACTTTTTTATCTTTTGGGACAATATGATATGAATGAACAAAATAGAGCCAACAACCGTCTTTCAATCCATGAAGAATTTTACTTTTTTTATCTGCAATTTCTAAATTGTTCCATCCCATATGTGGAATTTTTACTTTTTTTCGTGGAAGCATAATCACTTTTCCATTTAAAATTTTTAAACCTTCTAATTTTCCTTCTTCACTATCATCAAATAACATTTCCATTCCTAAACAAATGCCTAATATGGGAAAATCTTTTTCAATCAAATTATTCAAATCGTTTCTGTATGGTTCAATTGATTTAATGGCCGGATCAAAATTACCTACTCCAGGGAGGATTAATCCATCATATCTATTAATATTTTTAAATGATTTAATTATTGAAACCTTTTTTGCTCCATTTCTTTCTAAAGAACATTTTAAACTATAAAGATTACCTGCCCCATAATCAAAAATTGCAATTTCATTCAATATTACATTACTCCTTTTGTACTTGGGATGCCATTTCTTTGAATATCTATACTTGAAGCCATCCTAAATGATATTGCAAATGATTTTATAGCTGCTTCTATTTTATGGTGATCATTTTCCCCATATTGTATGTTAATATGA
>DASUZI010000209.1:0-7961 GCA_036376955.1 Nitrososphaeraceae archaeon | reverse complement strand
CTAAACAAAAAGAAATGATATATATGTTAATATGAAGAAAAATTAAAAGTTTGAAAATTGATGAATTTATTTCTCATTTACCTGCAGAAGTAATTTCTGGTTATGATATAACACTTGCTGATAGTGTTTATAGAGATCTTTTTACATTTTCTAAACTGTCTCCAGATGATGTATTGTATTATATGGGATTCAGAAATAATATTAATTCGTTAAAAATCGCAAAGGAAGAGTTCGGAGTTAAAAAGGTGATAGGTATTGATGAAAATGAAAAATACGTTATAGATGCAAGAAATCAAATGAAGAATATTAATGGAATAGAAATTATAAAAAAAACAGTTGAAGATCTTGACCTTTCCGAGGCAAGTATTTTGTTTTTCTGGTTTAATGATTTAATGCTCATAGATAAATTAAGAAAAAAAATTGAAAAAGAGATGAAAATAGGTTCTCGAATAGTAACTGTATTGTCTCCTCCTGGACTTATGCTTCCATCACAGGTGGACTTTCCTTTCATAATGTGTAAAAAACCATTTCTTTATGCATCAGAATTGAAAGAACAAATAAAATCGATTTATGGCAATACATGTATCGACTTCACCGCTTCCTGGATACTGTCTGAGAAATATATCAAAAAACTGAAAACACCCACAAGATATGCGAGATTCATAAATATTCTTTTAAGTATGATCATCTGGATAAATTCTTGGAATGATGGCGTGGCGTGTGAAAATGAGATTCCTCCCCCAGTAGAGAGCTATATAGGAATCTTACGAACTTTTTTTAATATTGATCTAACAGAAATGTTAAAAAAATAGAAGAGTGTGGATGCTATTATTCCATTTGATGTAATTAGGTTTTACGAGGAAATGAGGATTTTCTTTATATTTCATAATTTATTTGTTTCTAGGTTGTGAAAGGAAATCAATTAAATAATACTAATAATAATCCGTTAAGGTATCCTAATGGCCAAGGATTCAGAGAAAGGAAATTTGAAAAGCTTAGCAATGATAAAAAAATTTGGATTTTATCCAAAAAAGTTAAATTCTCAGTTATCAGTTCCTGAGCTTGTAGAAAGTTCAATTCAAAGAAATGAGGGAAATCTCTCTCATACTGGTGCGTTATCAGTTGAAACTGGTAAATTTACTGGAAGATCTCCTGATGATAGATACCTAGTGCAAGACAATATGACCACAAAAAACGTTAACTGGGGAAAAGTTAATCATCCCATCTCTGAAGAAAATTTTAATAAAATTTTTGAAAGAATGAAAAAATTTGTAAAAAATAAAGAGATTTTTTTATTCAATGGTTTTGTAGGATCTGATGAGGACGTTAGGCTTCCCATAAGCATATTAACTGATAGGGCATGGCAATCGCTTTTTTCAAATCAAATTTTTATAAAACCAACCAAAATAGATGCTGAAAAACACAAACCTAAAGTACTTTTAGTCGCGCTTAACGATTTTAAGTCAATACCAAAAAAAGAGGGAACTAATTCTGAAACCTTCATCATTATCAATCTAAAGAAAAGAATAATATTAATTGGATCTACCTCATATGCTGGTGAAATAAAAAAATCAATTTTTTCATTAATGAATTATTATTTGCCAGAACAAGGTATATTTCCTATGCATTGTTCTGCAAATGTTGGAAAGAATAACGATTCTGCTTTATTTTTTGGACTATCAGGCACCGGAAAAACTACTTTATCAGCTGACTCTAATAGGTTTTTAATAGGAGATGATGAACATGGGTGGTCGTCTAAAGGTATTTTTAATTTTGAAGGAGGTTGTTATGCGAAATGCGTTAATTTGAAAAAAGAAACCGAACCACAAATTTGGAATGCTATAAAGTTTGGATCTGTAATGGAAAATGTAGTTGTTACAAAAGATAATAGAATACCTGACTTTTCTGATGGTACACTCACCGAGAATACACGGGTGGTTTATCCTTTAGAATTTATCCCGGGTGCTATTATTCCAAGTTTAGCAGGTCATCCTAACGTTATTGTATTTTTAACTGCTGATGCTTTTGGGGTTATGCCACCGATTGCTAGACTTAGTAAAGAAGGTGCTATGTATCATTTCATGTCAGGCTATACTAGCAAATTAGCAGGTACTGAAAGAGGAATTACTCTACCCAAAGAAACTTTTTCTCAATGTTTTGGGGCTCCATTCATGCCGCTGCATGCTACAAAATATGCAGAAATGTTAGGAAACAAAATAACTCAGCATAATACAAAGGTATATCTTATAAACACAGGTTGGTATGGTGGACCTTATGGAATAGGAAAACGAATTGAGTTGAAATATACTCGATCTATGGTTACAGCAGTAATAAATGGATCTCTGAGGAGACAATCCTTCAAAACTCATCGAATATTTAATTTAGATATTCCTTTAGATTGTCCTGGAGTACCAAATGAATTATTAGATCCTGTCATGACATGGGATAATCAAGATGAGTATTTTCAGGCAGCAACTAAATTAGCAAATTTATTCATACAAAACTTTGAAAAATTTGGAGAAGTTCCTAAGAAAATTGTTGAAGCTGGACCTCAAAAAATTAATTTATAGCCCGGAGCAGATTCGAACTGCTGTCTCCAGGTTTCTTTTCAAAGATCCAGAGCCTGAAATCCCTAGCCCTACCAAGGAGTTTGACCGCTAGACTCGGCATCAGTTAACTAAGTAAAACTGATTCGACCGGGCTTCTCGAGCTACACAAATTATTACTTTTTCCGATATTTGATTTTATCGTATAAATTTTTAAATTTTTTAATTGTAGATTAATTAAAATTGGGCTTTACTTTTTTATAACAATATTCTGTGCTGTAAAGTTTCACTTAATTATGTATTAATTTTTCATATTTGCAAGTTAATAAACTAATTTGCGAAACAGAGTATTACCCTTGCTATATAATAATTCTTAATTTTCTAACTAATAGGAATTATAACCTTATTACATTTATACATAAAATTAAAAGACCCTCTTTTCTACCAAAATCCTATTCATCCCTGAAAAATAATTGAAGCACCTAAATAATTTATGAAGAATACCATAAAAAAATGAATCCTAGTTAATATATTAATTATCAAATGAAAATCAATTTTTTGAATAACAAAAATATATAAATATAAAAAGCAAATAAAAAATTTATTTGTTTATAACCGATTTATTGATCAAGTAAATTTCTAATTTTCTGTTTATCATTACTTGTCCAACAAAGTAAATTACCAAATCTTTCCAATGCAAGGCCACTATCTATATTTATATCTCTTGATTTATTTATTAATGATTTGATTATCTTAATTGCAAAAGCATCATTAATAGTAATTGTTTTTGCAATTTTAACAGATTCTTTTATTAATTTTGAACTTAACAAATCATCAACTTCTAAATTTTCACTCTTAAGGATTTCTGCATTCTGGATCAGTTTATTATTTTCCAAGTAAATAACGGTATTTAATAAATTGATTTTCTTTGCCTCTTGCGCAGAAATTATTTTGCCTGTAAATATCAATTCCTTTGCTTTTGAAATACCAATTATTCTTGCTAACCTTTGGGATCCTCCCCATCCTGGAGGAATTCCTATAGTTACTTCAGGTTGACCAATCTTAGCATTGGAGGAGGCTATTCTTAAATCACATGCTAAGGCAAGTTGACATCCACCTCCAAGTGCATAACCATTAATGGCTGCGATCACAGGTTTTTCAAAGTTTTCGATGGTATTCAATAAATTGTGAAGGTGATAGGCATATTTTTCGGCTTGGATTGGAGTCATATCGATTACCATATTCAAATCACCTCCTGCACAAAATGCTTTATTACCCATACCTGTTAGTATAACAGCTTTTACATTATCTTCTTTTAATACGGTATTAAAAATCATTGATAATTCAGAAACTAGTTCCAGATTCAATGCATTGTATACTTCTGGCCTGTTTAGTTTAACTATCATAATATCTGAGTCAAGTTTAACTATTAGATTGGTCATATCTTCAAGAGAAGAAATTAGTAAATTTAATTATTTAGAAAAGATTATTCATAGAACTACCAGAGATTCTCCCCATTATGAAGAAATCGAGTTCGATTATTGTAATGGATTATTTGAATGTCCAATAATCTTGTTTTCCTTCATTAATGTACAACATTTGCATCTCTCTTTAATGCAAACTAAAGGTTTGTCGTGATTACAGATTTGACAAATACATTCAGTTCCATATTTAGAAGTAAGGCTAACCTTTTTTTTTGTATATAATACATACCAGGACAAAATAAGTATAACACCTAAAATTATAAATATAAACGATACGAGCAAACCTGATCTGAATATTAGTAATAATACCCCAAATACAATTACTGCAATTCCTGTCATCAAAGGCCAAGAAGGAATCTCATTCTCAGGTTTCATTTTTAATAGAATTCCATTTAATTTTTGATAATTAATTCAGATTCTGGATCTATTGTAATATCATTCTTTTTCTTTTTCTTTTTAATCCTATTCCTGACTTCTTCGAGAATTTCTTTTAACTGTTCTTCAGATAATTTGCTGATACGAGCATCACATTCTATTCCTTGAGATTCAAGAACTTCTTCTGTTATTTGGATCATCTCATCTTTACTTTTTTTTTCAGTTTCGGTAAGCCAATTGTAACTGATGAATCTAAAGAATGCAAAATCGCTCATAGGATCTTATGCATTAGCATATAGTTAACTTTTTCTTATTACTTTTTTTCAGTGATTATATTTATCTATACACAGAGATTTATCTTGTGGTTATAAAGAGCTGAAAATGTGAACTTTATTATATAGGAATTTAGAGGATAATTTTTTAAACTGAGTTATTTACCATACTTTAGATTACTGCTAATGTAAAACTCGGAATTTTTTTAAGACATATTCGTGGCATACCTTACATGTTTAAGGTGGATTTTATAATATTATTTATGTTTCATTATTCAGGATAAAGAAATTTGAGATATTTATAATCGGATTAACATCATATTGTAAAATACGATTTTTATTTTTTTACCAATAAAAAATTTTTGGAAAGAATTCTCAATTTTCTTACAGCAACACTATTAAACTAAATTAATTTTAGTTTACGAAATTTAAGTTGTTAAGAAAAAAAATCTTTAACAATAATAGTTAATAATAATATATTCAATTTTTAGAAATTATTCTAGATAATGGAGTAATAGATCAATCCTACCTTCTTCATATTAAGTAGATTTTATATCTATAATTTCGTGGCAAACAGTTTATCGTTTCCAGATTTAGAAATTTCTAGAAATAAAAAAATGTTAAGTCCAGAATCAAAATATCAAGAATTAAAACAACAGTGGTATTTTCATCCAAGCTCTTGGTATAACAGAAAAAAAGGTGAAGGTAGTTATGATGGAAAAGGATGTAATCAGTTTACAGGATGTATTCCAGAATGTAAATTTTATCCAGAAAATGGAAAACTTGATGAAAATGAGGGTTTCGATTAGTCCTACAATATTTTACTATCCTTCGTTTTTTTAAAAAAATAGAAATTATCAATTCTTCTCTCCTTACAAATAAGTTAATATTTGCAATCACACATAAATATTCTCTATACTGACTTATCATAATAATTACGGATTCCATAAATCATCATTCATCACAAAACAAAGTTTAGATATTTCACTGCCTGGTGATTGGAAATTATTGAAAATAAACTACACATTTTATAGGTAGTTTAATAACCATAATGAAATTTAATTGGATAAGATGCCAAAAAATTTCATCAAAATATATCAATGTATAACAAAAGAAATTAATGGTGTATATTTAGTTTTACTATATTAATATGTTAAGAGATAAAGTTGTTATTGTAACAGGGGCGAGTAGTGGTATTGGTTATGCAACTGCTTTGGCATTATCAAAAGCTGGTGCAAAGGTAGCCGCGGGAGCCCGAAGAATTGATAAACTAGAATCTTTAAAAAATGAAGTTCAAGAAAATGATGGTGAAATACTCATTAAAAATCTTGATGTTACAAAAAAGGAGGAGTGTGATTCATTTATTAACTTAGTAACTAAAACATGGAATCGTATTGATATTCTAATTAATAATGCAGGCATAATGCCTCTTAGTTTTTTTAAAAATCTTAAAATAAGCGAATGGGAAGAAATGATTGATGTAAATTTAAAAGGCGTACTGTTTTGTACCGCCGCTGTTGTTCCACATATGATTACAAAAAAAACTGGCCATATTGTTAATATTTCATCGGTAGCAGGTAGAATTATTTTTCCAGCTGGAAGCGTATACTGTGCGACTAAACATGCTATTACTGCTTTTAGTGAAGGGTTGAGACAAGAATTAAGTCATCGTTACAATATCAAAGTAACATGCATTGAACCTGGAGTTGTTTCTACAGAATTACCAAATACAATTACTGATAAATCTTTAGAATCTTTCGTTGAATCAGTAAAAAAAATGGAATCCTTGAAGGCAGAAGACATTGCTAATGCAATTATATATTCAATAGAATCACCACACTACCTAAATATAAATGAAATATTACTAAGACCTTTGTCCCAAGAAAAATAGTCATTTAATATTTACTTTCTAATATAAGTTACTAAAAGAGGTACAAATAGAAATATTAAACAAATTCCTTTATAATAATTTAATAATATTAGAAGAATGGAGTTAAAAAATACATAAAAAGTGACCACATAACATAATTGAGATTAACACTTTTTCGTTAAGTTATAATGGAAAGAAATTTGTATCTAAAATGCTAGAACAATATGTTAATTACCATATTTATTTAGAGACCACATCTCTTAGTCAAACTAGTAATTTGAACTTACATTCTTGATACTTGAATCGGATATAATTTATTTAATAGATACTGATATTATATTAAAATTTTAACTTACATTTACCTTTATGTAAAAATTTATAGATATATATTTATATTATAAGTTTCATTTAGTAACATCTCTGTTTTTTCGTTTAAGACCTAGATAGAGACTTAAATAGTTTTAAATTGGAAATCTTATCTATATTAAAAATACTAAGAATTATTTGTTTATATCTAACAAACTGTAGCCTTAAAATTTTTCAAAATACGGATACAAATTAAATCTTGATTTAATCAAACTAACTATTTTTTAGTTCTTATAAACTTTTTACATATCTCTTTAGAGATCATAATAGACTTTGTATTATCTTCTTACATTTACTACATTTAAATGGTAATATAATATAAAATTTAGGCAAACTCCAATAACCAATTAATATTTTACCAAAATCAAACGGGCTTTTTTAAGTATTAACATCTGTTTGAGTACAAATAATTGGAAGTACTTTAAAACAACCTATTTGATTATTTCTCCTTCCTCCTTATTGAAGCCCCTTTTTAATCTCTCCACTAATATTAGATAAAACATTAGCTCCTCCTATTGCTATTTTTTTTGCAGCTTCTACTACTTGGTTCAGAAGTTCAGTAGAATCTATTTCTCCTATTTTATTTGTTCCTTGCGTTGAAGAATCTGACTCAAAATTTGTATTTTCATTAGCAGTATTTTCTATGGTATTTGCAGTATTTGTTGTGGTGTTCATCATATTCTGTCCATAAATAGGAAGTAAACATAATCCCAATACAAGGACTATAGCTGTCAATCCTAAATTCGTTCGAGTGTTCACTTTAAAAAATTATAAAATCTAATTTTTATAGGTATCTAAACACATTAAAGTAAAAAATAAGAGAATTTGATAACAGAAAATTACTAAGGTGACTCTTCTCTAAACTGGTAAATAGCCGAAATTGAAATGAGTAAGTAGATAGAATGTCTTCATGATAGATGTAAAGGTTCATCAAAAAAAATATATTTTTATGACAGGTTACGATAAATTTATCCTTTTTCTATAACTTTTTTACCTGCTATTGTGACACTATATTAAAATAAACAAATTAATAATTTAAAGAATATGA
>DASUZI010000208.1:0-2285 GCA_036376955.1 Nitrososphaeraceae archaeon | reverse complement strand
ATCATTGTATGAATATGTTTAATGAATTGAATTTAATGAACCGAATTCAAAAATTAATTTTGAGAAGATACTTTTGGTGGTGACTAAACCATAATTAGGTTTGGAAATGTTATTGATTTAGGAATTTATACCTTTCAATTTGAGTCAGAAAACATGATCTTCATCTCATAAACCAATTGATTAGGTATTATATAAATGAGAAGATGATCAAATTCAGTTAACTGAAGATGTGTATGATGATGATTGAAAAATTTTGTCTATGGTCATTTTTCGTATAGATCCAATCTTCAGCTACTTTGTTAGAAGATTGAGTATTGCCATGATATTCATATTTTCTATTATGTTTACAATATATATCAATATGTACTCTTATACTAGTGGTTAATTAGATTGTCAGAATTTTTTGTATTACCTGTGAAAGTGAAAATGATCATATCGACGCAATGTATACAAATAAGAATTTGTTAATTAGATAATATTAGAGATATATGGATATTAGTTAGAAGATGATTTCTACCGAAAACCTCTTGCAGGAGCATTTGATTGTAAGAAGACTTGGAAGAATTGCAAAAAGATGCTCTGATGTACTGTATATAAATCAGGACATTCCTATCGAAGATACTCAAATAATTTCTGTAGTCATTGAAGAGTTTGTAGATGGAGTTCATCATGGTAAAGAGGAGAAAGCATATTTCCCAGTTACAAAGTATAAGAATAGTTTTTCAGAGGATATAAGAAAATTCCTTATTGAGCATGAGTTTGCAAGAAGAATTGCAAAAATGCTGAGACGTGAATTGGACAATCTTATAGATCATGATCTATATAACAAAACTAGAGAATTGAAATGGATTAATAAAAGTAAAGAACCTGTTGCCAGATTTTTAAAATCCTATTCAATCTTCGTTTTCGACCATACTGGTAAAGAAGATGTCTTTTTCAAAAAGATATTAGAGAAACACGCCTTATCTGAGGAAGAAGATATACAACTTGTAAAGCATTATGAATTGTGCAGAAATCAAACAGGAGATAGAACTAGAATAGAAGAAATGATAAGGCTTGTAAAATATTTAGAAGATAGAGAATGGATGAAGTAATCCTTAATGTTGCTAAAATATACAGCTTTAGTGTATTGAATTAATATCCTTAAATGACTTATATTGGTCAACTTGCATCTTGTATAATTTTATGTTGAATAAAACTTCTTTTTTAACTCCACAATATGTTCAATTCCTATTATAACCTTGTTAATTCTATTACTATTTCAACAATCTGCTTCATTATCCTGTATGTTTTAGATGGCAGAGAATATGATTATCAAGTTTCATTATAATTACCCTTGAAAGAGATTAACAAAATGTATCTTTAGATTTTCTTTTCAATTCTAATTATTTATCATAAAGATGAGCTAGAATATCTACTTATTTACCTGATATTACAATGTTGAAATAGTCAGATACTTTAAAATATTCAAAAAAATCTACCATTTTATATTGATTATATTAAAATTAATTAATTTTATACGTAATATTTAAAAGAACCCAAATATATTATAAAGATCAATAAAAATTATGCAGAAGGAAAAAATAAATAGACCTTTTTTCAAATATATGAAATCTATTAAAAGTGATTTGAGACTTAAGAAAGCAAAAGCATGTCAGAATAAATTTACTGAAATATGTATTAATTTGTTCAGAGGACATAACAGCGATGTTTCTTTTTTTAGAAAAGTTACTTCTTATGTTTGTTCAGGATTTTCGATTATATTTATCGGCTATGTATTAATGAATATTCTGACTAATTACCCTCCAAGGGTGATAGGGATTAGTCCTTAAAAATCAGTTCCTGTCCAATTAAAGATTTATTATTTCTAAAATATGGTAATGATTCTTGCTATTGTTGTTATTTAATCTCTCACTATCTAAGTTTAGAATTATATTATTTAAAAAATTTTAATATTAAATACTGTAATATTAATGATTAGCAAAAAAGAAGATACATAATAAATCATTTTTATACTAATACAGATTTATGAAATAAATGTTTAATAATATAACTTCTCGTCGTTATGATATTGGAAATTTATTATCCCAATTATATGCCTATCTAAATAGTTATTTTTGAAATCTAAAGTAAATACTTTATCCTTTTTAGATAGGTATTGTGTTTAGAAGTTATAATGAGTCCATAAAATTAACAAAATCTCGTGTGTGAAATTTCTTTGTTGCATCCCAGACTTTTTTAAATTTTGGAATGGTCATCATACCTTTTGCATGATATTCCCACCT
>DASUZI010000207.1:0-5366 GCA_036376955.1 Nitrososphaeraceae archaeon | reverse complement strand
AATAGCTATTGAATGATACTATAACCATTCTCTAAGTAAAAGAGATAGTATATGTTACTGAATGATTCTACCAATTCTAAATATAATTATAAAGTTAGTTAACAATATGTACAAATCGTCTATTATAGGATTCTTCTTGCTTAGCAGCCTCATTTTTGGAGGTGCCAACATGATGGTACTTCAAGGAGCTGCAGCACAGGATTATTACTATGACGATAAACAATATGGGGATTCTTCTTATTCAAGTTATAGAGACAATAATAACAACAACTATTATCCATCAGAAGATTATGATAACAACAAAAAATATGTCTGTGAAAATGGTCCATTTGAAGGTTTTTTGGTAAGTTCAGTAGAATTCTGCAAACCAGATATAACTGTTCCAACTGATTTCCCTACTATACAAGCTGCAATAAATGCTTCAAATCCTGGTGATACAATAAAAATATTACCTGGTATTTACACTGAACAACTCACAATCAGTAAGAGTTTAACAATCATAGGTTCAGGTGCAAAATCTACAATAATCCAAGCACCAAATGTATTAAATCCAAGTCCAGTAATACCTTTTCCTGGCAGAGCAAATATAGTTGAAATTTTTAATGAAGCAATAGTTACCATGAAAGGATTTACCATTGCTGGTCCGAATGGAAACGTTTGTGAAGGCTTAGCAGGAGTTAGTATACATGGCGATGCAACTCTTGAAATAGATTCTTCTGCTATTATTGGTTGTCTTCGTGAGGGTATTCTTGTAGGCTTGGCAGAATTTATTCCCAGAGGTCCACAAGTAGGTCATGCAGTTATTACTAAAACAGATATTACTGATTATAGGGTTGTTGGGATTCAAACAGGTGGAGAAAATACAACATTGGTAATTTCAAAAAGTGAAGTAATTGCTGCTGATGCACCTGAAATTGTAGGTCAAATTGGGATTTTTGGTGCTATTGGTCCTAAAGTAGTAATTGTTGATAACAAGATTAGTGGAAATATTTGTAACAATCCTGAATGCGGTCCTGACTTTTTTACTCAAGTTCAAGGCTCTGGTATATTTCTTGTAAATGTCAATCAAGATTCAATAATCTCTGGTAATAAGGTAACAAATAATGATTTAGGTATTGCTTTAGCAGAAAATAGCGGATGTTGTAAAATTGAAAATAACAAATTATCTGACAACCGTTTCTTTGGAATTACTATAATTGATGGAGAAAATACAATTTCTAATACTAAAATCTTTGGAGGAAATGTTGGAGTAGCAGCAATAGCCTTCAGTGCTAATACAATTGCCACACTGAACAATGTTAAGATTGTTGGTGCGACAATTCCTGTGCAAGAATTTCCATCTGGTGGATTTACTGCAGAAGTAGTCATCTTACCTAATTCATTCCAAAATTCTAAGGATGGAAAACCTTACTTTGACTCAGAAGAGGTAATATATTAGAAGAGAAAATATTATTAAGTTTTATTTGGTGATTAGGGCCAAAAGTTTTTAAATGAATTTTTTATTTTGAGAATTTATTATTTATTATATTTTATTTTTCTTGTACTATAATTTGTAAATTAATGAAAAAATTGATTATCTCTCAATTTTACAATTCATTGATTTCTAATAATAATAGCTAAATACATGATACTACTATCTTTTGTTGGACTCCTATTTTTGAACCGCTATCGGTATTAATTCTGATACATTGTAAAATCAACTAATTTCTGACAAGATGAAGTTGCTAATTCATATTCATAGTATTCATATTTATAGCATCATTATTATACAATGTAACTATTCCTAAAATAGTTAGAATTCCTACAATAGCAAAAGCAATTCCTGTAAACCTTGAAATCCATATTCCTTTTGACCATATTTTTTCTCCAAATATTATTCCAGCAAATAGACTCATCCATGCTATATTCATCCATCCTAATGCTACCATCAACAGAAAATAAGGCCAACAACATCCCAAGCAATAAAATCCATGATATGTTCCCATTCTTAGGGTACCTATTATACTATTTCCTTTCCATCTCTTTGTAAAGAAAGCTAAAGGAGATTCGCAATATGTTAGACATTTTCTTTTTAAGGAACTAAATTGATATAGACCAGAAATAACTAACAGAAGTCCATATACAAAATTTAAATCTCTTATTCCATATATTATGGATAAGTTATTCATTAAAATAGAGCAAGACAACAAGAGCAAAATTCCAGTTAACGACCATACTAAGAGATAAGATGCAACAAAGACTATTGTTTTTATCGAATAATTAATGGATAAAAATATCAATGGAAATCTCTTATTAGTTTGTTTAGAAATTTCAAAATGATAATTATTACTATTATTATCTCCAACTATCAATCGATTATACAACAATACCATTGGAACAATAGATGGAAACATCATGGCAGCCATTCCAACTGTCCAACTTACAGTAAATATCAATACTGCAATAGGATTTGGTGTCATCATGGTTTCCCTCATCATATCTGATTGATTGATAGAGAACAACCATGCTATCAAAGAAGTAAAGATAAGAGATACAAGAATTATTTTTTGTACTTTATACATTATAAAATACCAAACTTTAAGTTACTATAAAATTATGGTCCACTCCAATCAAATTTTATATGTTTGCTTGACCTACCACTTCTTTCCCATTTGTATCCTACTTCTGAAGCATCAACTTTATCTGATACTGCTATTCCCCAGGTTGCAACTGTACCTGGTCCAACTTCACTTCCTGGTGGATTTATTGTTTGGACCCTCTTCCCAGGTGGTGTCATAGGACCTGTCAATGCTTCTGCCCTTGCAAATATTTTTCCAGGGATTTCTGCACTCCAATAAGAAAGGTCATCAGCAACTTGAAACTTAATTAGAGCAAAATTTATTCCACGATGCTCTCCTATAAGTTTTGCAAATTGAGCCATAAAACCGCCTGCCTTTCCACTAAAAATCATCTGCAAAGCTTCCCGTTGTTGTTGCTCAGCTAATTCATCGAAAAAAATTGCAATACTTGCTTTTGTATTGCCAGCCCAGATATTACCTTCAAAACTTGCTAATGCTAATACATTTAACCTGTCCAGAGTTGTTTCACCATAATTGCCATTGTTAATATGATAAGCCAAAACACCATCACAGTCACCATAACTTGGAGTTTGAGCAAATTCACAAGGACAAGGTATGTTACATTTACATACATCAAACCAATCTCCAGAAATCTTCCATTTTGGAATATTGATTGTTGTCAATATGTTATTTAAACAGATTAAGTATTTTAGTTTTAAATATTGCTTTAACAAAATCAAAAACAATATTTATTATAGCATTTCTCTAAATGAGAAAAAATATAGAATAGATTAGCTAAACAAAAAATGAATTTAGCAAATTTACTATTTTAATGAATATAAAATAAGGAAGTGTTGGATCAGAAATCTGAATTTCGGTTACTTCATTATTATTTCTACAGTTATTATGGTCCTCTATACTCTACAACTGAATAAAATGCACTCTTGCCAGAGTCATCAAAATTTAAACTTGGAGTAGTAATACGCATTATCTTTGTTTTTGCTGCTTCTGCAATCTTCCAGATAAATCCTTTTGGTAGTTGTATCTTTGTATCCTGCTCTTCTCCGGTTACAGGATTTACAAAACTTTCAACTTGTACATCTATTATATCAGGTACAGAGAAACTGCTTCTCTTTCCATCTATCTTGACATTGATATCCACAAATTGAGGTTCAAGAAAAAATTTTATTGTCCCTGCAAAGATAGCAAAAGGACCTTCTCCTTTAGCTTTACCTGAAAATATATCAATTAAAGCATGTTTTACATTATTATCTTCTAATGCTTTTTTAGTAATATAGAGTTGCATTGTGCCATTTCCTTCATGTATTGCCTTAGGCCAAGAACATACACTAACTACATCTAAACCATCTATTTTTATATCTCCATAATTTCCTTCTCTTATATGATATAATAGTAAATCTCTGCAAAAACCATAGGTAGGAAAACCATTGAAATTACATGGACAGCCATAATCACAATTACATGTTTCAACATAATCAGCTTTTAAATGCCAAGTAGGAATCTGTATGGTAGATGATGATGATGATGATGATGATTCCATTATTAATAACTAATTCTTTATTTGTATAAAAGAATATCTTTAAAATCATTTAATTATTACTATCCAATAAATAGAGATTTACCTCAAGAGATAGTAGTTTCTATTTTTTGTCCTAATAAAATGCCAGAATAAGCAAAATCATTTTTTATTATATCTTCAGTATACTTTGAAAATATCGATTTATCAATACAAGAACCATGCATAGGATATACCGTATTTGGAGACAATTCAACAAGTCTTTTAGTTGTATTTCTTACAGGTTTCTCACTGGCAAAGATTCCTGTATTCCTATAAAAATTAATCATTGATTCTGAATTGTTTTCAGATATAACCGGTTTATTTTTTCCTGGCTGGATAAATAAATCAGATGTAAAAAGTGACTTTATAGTTTCTTCAAATATCATCATACTATCCCAATGATGCACATGTGGAGTCATTATAAATTTGAATTGTCTCTTTCCAGTCTTTAGAATATCATTGTCCCATACTGATAAATGGTCTACCGGAATATTATACCATCCCATCATATTCAATTTTGAACTCAAATCACTACAAACTAATTTTGTATTAGCCAATTCTAAAAATTCCATTCCTCCCCATTCATCACTTTCAAAATGCAAAAAGGAAACATATGCAAATTTTTGTAAAGGAATAACTTCTTTTATTTTTTCTTTTATTTTTTTATACTAACTACAAAAGAAAATTAATTTTAATAAAATTCATAATTCTAATTATTATCTTCATTTCAAAATATATATCTAAATATTTGAAAGGTTATTCTAAAAACACTTCTAAATTAAGTTTCTAATAATAAAAGCTAAATATGATGTAGTAGAACCCCACTACATGGAGGGCACTACTCCCGACCAACTTTACTGCTTTGTAAGTGAACCCGAATATCAAAGAAGATGAAGGACCCGATTGCTAAAATATGAATCTAATTACCATAAATAAAAAATCACCAATTTAATTATAATTGATTGAAGAAAGTTTAGTATCCATTTTATAGATAATTAATTAATAGTTAACTTTATAATATTTGTAGAAATGGATTTACTAATAATAGTTAACAAATGAAAATAATAATAAACATTAACTAAGCTAATTTAGTAATAGTTTGTTAGCAATAGTACCTACCAATTTCAATTATATTTAAATATCTAAATAGTTGTATGTCCAAGTCAATAAGAGCATTAACCTTTGGAATTTTGGCAAGTTCACTGGTAATGTTAGTTTTAGTGCCTTTT
>DASUZI010000206.1:0-6704 GCA_036376955.1 Nitrososphaeraceae archaeon | reverse complement strand
AATAGGAGGATCTACTTTTCTAATTAGTGGCGGAATCATATTCGTAGTTTTTATCATGTCCTTTAGGCTGTTAAAAATAAAAGAGTAGGTTAAGAAGATTAAAAAATGGTATTACATATTATATTGATTCAAGATAGTGAGGGGTTTTTTTTTTTGGCTTGTATAAATTCATTTACCAGTAAAGTAGAATACAAATTAATCCCAAATCATTTATGACTTATTTAATATTAATTCTTGAATTTATAAGTAATTTTCGTTATTGTAAATATATTTATCTTTTTATATTAAGACTATGTAGTGGTCAATAATGATTTTGAATACTATAGCCACATTTTTCAACTAAAGATTACACAGCAACAATAGGTTATTCATAGGAACTCCTGATTATTATATGGAGATAATTTAAAATATCACATAATTTTGAATTGAAAAAATCTTAATTTAATAATAGCTTTAAGGTAATTATAACATTGAAAAATATATTAATAATTGATGATGATGTCAAAACTTCGAAATATAAAAAATGGTTAGAAGATGAAGAAGGATTTAATTCAACATTAATAAACGATCCTCAAACAGTAGAATTAAATTTTAAGTCTACTGATTATGATCTAGCCCTTATTGGTTTTAAAATGTCTGTAATGAATGGATTTAATCTTTACGATAAATTACATGACATATCAAAAAAAGTAGAACATACACCAAAACAATTTAGGGTATGTTTTATGACTTCGTCTATAATAAATTATAAAGTGTTAGCTGAAATCCATCCTGAAATAGGAAAGGAGTGTTATGTTTCAAAAGAAGTTCCTAAAGAAGTTTTTATAAAACATGTACATTCTTTAATTTCTTAATTTCTCGTTTTATCTACATATAAAGAGATTCTTGTACAATTAATTAATCATTTTGAATTTAGCCTTTTCATATTGAATTGAAAATATATTTCGATAGTGTAAATAAGTTCTATTATATTTCGCAACAATTCGAATTTTTTAAATGGTTATTTGAATACATAATTGTAATAGATATCTGCAATTTAACTTAAATTAATCTATTAGTACTGAAATAAATTTGGTTTATGTATTAAATACGATGTAGTACAACTCTAGATAATGAATAAAAATAAAAATATAACATCAGTTTTAACAATTACTGTTCTTATTGCTACGACAATAATTATGGTAAGCTCAATCGTATTCTCAGATCGCATGATTTTAGCACAAAACGAAAAATTCAATGCAAAACTTTCAGGTCAGGATGAAGTTCCACCCGTCCAAACTACTGCTTCTGGTAAGGCGTGGTTTAAATCAATGCAAGATAATGTATGGTTTAAACTTAACGTAACTGATATGCAAGGAGTCACAAAGGCTCATATACATACTGGAAAAGTAGGTGAAAATGGTCCCGTGGTTGTGACATTATACAAATCTGATACTCCACAATCAATAAATGGTAAATTATCCTACGGGAATATTACTTCAAATCTATTAGAAGGACCAATGAAAGGTAAACAAATATCTGACCTAGTTACTGCAATGTCAAACGGAAGTACATATGTAAATGTCCATACTGAGAAACATCCAAACGGTGAAATTCGTGGACAAGTAATGTTGGCAAATTCAACTAATGATAAAATGATGATGATGGATAAATGATAAGTAAATAAACCTTTTTTTATTTTTTTAATTTATTTTTTTAACTTTTATCTATTAAAAAGACGACGATTAAATAAAAAATTCTAGTATGCCAATTTGGGATGGTTCTGGGTGTAATATGGGAATATCCTTTTTTATTAATAAGATAACATAACTTTATGGCAGAAATTAGTATAATAGTTTCAGCTATCGCTGGAATGGGGTCATTTTTCTCTCCTTGTATATTACCCATTCTTCCTGCTTTCATTTCCTATTTATCAGGAACAACACTACATGAAATTGGTAACATAAGCGATAGAAACACATCTATGGATAAAGAGAATAGTGAGATTACTACTACTAACAATAATAAAAAGACTATATCTTTGCAAAAATCTATTAGAATTAATATATTCTTAAATACAGTTTATTTTGTTTTAGGTTTTTCATTAGTATTTGCAGTTTTAGGAGTTGCTCTCAATAGTATTTTGGTAAATGTTGGTACTGGTTTTCAAAATACTCTTCAAGTAATAGGGGGAATAGTAATTATATCTTTTGGACTTTTTTTAATACTATCATCAAAGATAAAAAACTTAAACTTTGAAAAAAAATTAACTAAAATCCCTAGATTTAAAACTAGTTATATAACTTCCTTTGTATTTGGAATTGCCTTTGCTGCAGGATGGACTCCTTGTGTAGGTCCTATTTTGGGAAGTACATTTACTTTAGCGGCTACTTCTCCTGGGGAGGCATATAACTTGTTATTAGCATACTCGTTGGGTCTTGGAACTCCTTTTTTGATAACAGCTGCTTTTTTTTCAAGAGCAACTGGATTGATAAAAAAGATGGTAAAATATTTAAAATATTTCAATCTTGCAATGGGAACCATGATAATACTTCTAGGAGTACTAGTATTTACTAATCAATTAAATATTTTAGGGAATTTCCCACTTGCAAACGAAATAATCAATCTAGAAAGAGGTTTATGATCATGAATAGAGATAATATCAGTGCGGTTGTTATGGCTATTGCAGTAGTATCTGTAATAGTTGGATTTGCAGTCTATTTCAACACACAAGGATCAAATATAGCTAGCAAGTATAATGAATTTTTATCTATCGCAACAGAACAAACAACGGATGACGGAAAAAAAATCACTCTGGACAAATCACAATTCAAGCAAGCAAATGATTTTATTAATATTGAGCAATATATCAATACAAAACCAATATCAATTGATCAACTAAAGGATAAAGTAGTATTAGTAGACTTTTGGACTTATAGTTGCATTAATTGTATAAGAACTATTCCTCATCTCAATGAATGGTATGACAAATATTCTGACAAAGGATTGGTCATAATAGGCATTCATACACCTGAATTTGAATTTGAAAAAAATACTGACAACGTAAAATCGGCTGTTCAAAAATTAGGAATAAAATATCCAGTTTTACAAGATAACGATAAGAAAACATGGAGTGCATATCAAAATATGTATTGGCCTAGAAAATATTTGATCGACGATGAAGGTTATATAAGATATGATCATATAGGCGAAGGAGCATATAAAGAAACAGAAAAAGTAATTCAATCTCTTTTGACAGAAAGAGCTGCACATTTAGGTATAACAAATATTAATCTTAATGATTCACAAAATGTTGATAATGATTCAAGCTTTGAGTATCGGGATGTTAATTTTTCAAAAATACAATCTCCAGAACTTTACTTTGGATATGAATTCGCAAGAACACCATTAGGTAACAGCGAAGGTTTGAAACCCGATCAGACTGTAATTTACAATCTACCTGATAAAAATGAAATTAAACCTAATGTAATATATTTAGAAGGAAAATGGAAAAATAATTCAGATAACATGGAATTACAAGGCAATAATGGTAGTATAATATTGAAATATAACTCAAAATCCGTGAATATAGTTGCAGGTGGAAATGGAAACTTAACAGTAACACAAGATATGAATTTGATTAAAAATGACTTAAGCAAAGATTCTTCTAGTAATGGAAAATTTGTAATAGATAACCAGAGGTTATATAATCTAGTAACAAATAAAGAATATGGAGAGCATACTATCGAAATTGATGTTAAAGGAAAAGGATTTCAAATTTACACATTTACATTTGGTTAGTATGAATAGAATGTAATATGGCATTTCTAATGGATATAAACACCATCGTAAGTATAGCAACTATATTTATTTCAAGTATTTTATTATCTTTGTACATAAAAATATATTTAAAGACAAAAGCTATATTTACAATAGGCTTAATATTTTTTGCAAGTATGCTTGTTCTACAAAATTTGATTGTTGTATATGCGTATTTTGCTATGGCACCATTATATGCTGAAGGTTTATTACCGTATTTTCTACTAATTCACATAGCCGAACTTGCAGGAGTAGCTAGTCTGTTGAAGATAACTCTTTGAATAATATAAAGAACATGTATAAGAAATTGTTGTTATAAAACATCATGAAAATTTTTTCTGTACCAAAAACTATCTGTAAAACTATTAATTTTACAATACAAAAGATAAGTAAACCCTTTTTATCGGATCACAGTTATTTTGATAGTATTCAATGCCTGATCCGGATATAATTCGATTGTTATGGTTTCTTCTTGCTGGAACGAGAGGAGGTGATAATCGTATTAAAATCCTTGATCTATTACTAAAAAATCCTTTAAATATCAATAAAATTTCAGAAGAACTAAAATTAGATTATAAAACAATTCAACATCATATACATATTTTAGAGAAAAATAATTTGATAACTAGAATGGGTGATAAGTATGGAATTTTATATTTTATTTCCAATTATATGGAAAAAAATATAGAATCATATCATAATATAAAGAAAAAATTGGCTCCTCACTAATATATGATTTACATCCAATAGATAATACGTTATTAATTTGTTTTAGCTATACATTAAGTAGCATTATGATATTTAATATCATATCTCCAAATATTATCATAATTGAAAAAATGGCTGAAGATGAAAAAGAAAGATAACTAAGATATATTTATTTATATTCCAATAAATTTATAACAAAAAAGAAGGATCTTCTAGAACATTTGGTTGTAATATTACAATCAAGCCTTCTGCAACACTCTTATCTTATATGCTTGAATCTTAAACTGTATAGATTTTGATTGACAATGATTGTTAAAATAGAGATCGTTAATATTTACCCAACCATAACCCTGCCTGTCATCCATGGATGGATTGAACAATGGTAACCAAATTCTCCTGCCATATCAAATATATTATCAAATGTGTCACCTGGGGATATTGGACCAGAGTCAAAAAGTGGTGCACCAGTTCCTTCCGCTGTTACCGTGTGTGGTGTAGCATCCTCATTTATCCATGAAACCATACTTCCTGGCATAACATTTAGTGCACGTGGAGTAAATGGTTCAAAGTTGCCTTCATCGGCAGCTCCAAGTGTAATTATTACTGAACTTGATTCTTGTTGAGAAAAGGAAATTGTTGGATTGGACAAAATTCCAAAAGTCAGTAGAATACTACCTATTATACTTAAATTCAAGATCTTTGTTATATACATTTAATTTTCTATCCTGGATATATATATAAAAATTTTAGTTGAGTCTGTCTTAGTAAATATGATAGAGAAAATATTTAGGTGAAGTAATAATTATTTTTGATAATACAAATATTTAGCATTATTTGGAATAATTGCCTGAATAACGAGACAATATATACAGTATGAACAAACTTTGGGTATGAAGGGCTTCCAACATCACTAACCTTATTATAAAGTATTTTCGACGTTCTTTTATGTTAATAGTCCCTCTTCTTTTGTGATATATTTTAGATTATATCAATATTTATGAAATTTCGTTGCAGTTAATAGTTCGAAATATTCAAACAGTGTTTAGTATTGATAATAACCAATTTTATGTATCCATCATAACAAGTATTATTTTATAAATTTTTGCAAGGTAAATTTTGAACTATATTTATGAAATTTCGTTGCAGTTAATAGTTTGAAATATTCAAACAGTGTTTAGTATTGATAATAACCAATTTTATGTATCCATCATAACAAATATTATTTTATAAATTTTTGCAAGGTAAATTTAGAACTAAATTATATTATTATTTATATTATTAAAATGACGTTATGATGTAAAAATTACAACTAATTATCTTTATTTTATTAAGGAATGATCGTATTAATACAAGTTGGAATAATATTTTATTATTTCATATGAATAAGTTGTAGTGCTATTATAAACAATTTAAATTGTATAATTAGGTTAACACAAGGTATACACGCAAATGGCCGATCTTATTTTATCTACCAGATGCAATGATTACAAAGTTCAACTAATCTATTGTGTAATAACAAGTTAAATTAGGCCTGAACTATATGCTTGTGTTTTGTCATTCAATATTCAAACAGTCAACCGTGTAATAACGATCCTAAACTCTTCAAATACTGTTTGCAAGATATTCTTTGTTATAAGGATATATAAACTTTACAATATTTAATATAATTTCTTGAAATTTCTATAACATTATATTCTAATTATAATACTAAATTTTTTCCTTGAATTTCTATTTTCTGGAGGTGTAAGTAGTCTGTGAGAGTCATTCCTTATGGAGGTTGATTGGGAATGATGAATTCTAATATTTATCAAATAGGATCAGAAAACAATCATCAGGCTGGTTTTGGTTCAATGAGTGGAAATTGGATTACGTATTTAAAAAATTATATAATATAATTTTTACTCTTAAAAGACAAAATACCTTCTTAATGAACTATTCAGAGTGAAGATAAACAAAATTATGTAATATATTAAAAAATCAATATGGGTATAGTATTTTAAATTTTTTAAATAACTAAATTTAGAATTATTTTATCTAATAATAGTTCTATCGGTTTTTCGTTTATTATAATCCCTCCATACTATAAGTACTAGAAGTAAAGATTCGATTATTAGTTTTATTGTCTAAGTTCAATTACTTTGTATATATTAAAAAATAATTACATACAATTTAATTTAGTTAGAAGCCAGATTACGTTC
>DASUZI010000205.1:0-2192 GCA_036376955.1 Nitrososphaeraceae archaeon | reverse complement strand
CACAGATAAAATCTGTATGAGGTTTAACAAAACAAGCTATATCGCCTATTGTTAGTTCAATTGTTCGTTTTTTAATTTTGTTTGTTTTGTTTTTTTTATCATTATTATTTGAAAATTCAAGTATGAATTTATCTTCTAAGAGTTTTTGAGCTGATATAAATTTTGGTAAGGATATTGGTTCATTATCTAATAATATCAACTACAACAACAAACCAAAACATCATTCTATTTATTGTAGCAAGCTGGTTGAAGAGAGGGAGGGAGATATACATCTGTAAAGTTGTTGCTGCTTATTTGATAACTATATCAATCAACCCGCTAACAAAAAGACATAAAATTGTAGAATAGGACAGATATTAGACTTTGTAACAAATAATTCAACAAATCATTTTCAGTATTCTTTTAACTAATAAAAATAACAACTCTATAAAATTAGGTTTACTAGCATTGATAAATACGAAATTATTATTATAGAATTACCTGATAGTTAGTTGTAAAAAAACTACTAGTGCAAATAGTATCGTTGGCATTGTTGTAGTTGTCATAGTCGGAACAATCAGCTCAACCCACTTTCACCTAATCGGCTATGACAATTAAGTTATGTCAAAGTATTAAATAATTTAATGAATAGTTTGTCTTACCGAAAAAATTAAGTCCAGTCCAAAGAACTAGAACATGAGCATAATGATGATGTCATGGCCTCCTATTGTTATGATGTGAATTCCTTAGAGGGCTATGGCAATAGATTAAATTATTAACCAAAGTGTCTCAAATTATTAAATACTAATAACAATGTGAAAATACTTTATAACAAAACCCTAATCATATTCCAATGCCATAACCTTCTTCTCGATTATTGATAGATATAAAAAGAGGAAGGCTATGCTTTGCTATAGTAACTAAATTATCTCCAACTGTTAAATAATATCATATCAAATTATTCATACAATCTTATAAGCAGATTATAAGGTTGTATTGAACCACCATAACCTTCTATTATTTCACATAACCTCAATAGTAGTGGGTTATGGCTTTAATTTTTAAGATGGATTATTAAAATTTGATTTATCCAGTCTAATCTAATAGATTGTTAATAGATTCAACGTTTTAAAAATTATGTTTTGAATAATAACTGCTAATAAATGAAGGGGTTGAACCTACTATATACAGGAATTCTACACCATATTATTTTATACAGATTTATAATTAAATAATATATAGAATGAATTGTTGACAAATTAAATATGAGGATTGTTCCCATTGATTTATCTATTTCTATAGTCGGAATTAAAGATGAATCTACTACCTGAGAGAATGGGTTATTGAAACCCAATGCACAAGTCATTCTCCCAATGGCTTTAGAAATTAATATTCTATTCTAAAATATTTATTATAGCTTTGCTATTATATCTAATTTTATTATTATAGAAGAAAGAGAAATAAAAAACTATATAGTTTTATAAAAACTAAATTAATAACATTTTTCCGAAATGATTTACCAATAATAATAATAAGCAAATGAACAACACAATAACTATTCTCTAGTATTAAGGTAACTTATGATAATCATACTTATTCTTTTTAATAGTTCTGGTGAATGCAATGAAGGTTTTAGACATTAGAATAGTTAGTGGTGTTTTTCTCTTAATGCCATTATCCCAGATACTATATACAATACAAATCCTGGAATACCCCATAGTTGTATTGTTAGTATTAAAATTATTCCGCATAAAATTAATGCTAATCCAACTACTTTTGTATTTTTTATACAAAAGACAATAAAAAGACCTGCCAGCTTAATTGCAATTATTTCGACAGAAATAAGTACTGCATCAGCTAATAAAACCCCTAAGATTGGAATTTCCATTAGAGGATTAATAAAAAAATAGACAGAAATCACCAATGAAGGAACAATAAGACTAAGAATTGTAGTAATTAATGTTATCTTTTGATATAGTTTCATTTTTACTTTATTTATTATTATTTATCCTGCTACTATAATGATTATTTATATTATTTTTTATATTATCATATGCAGTAAACACTACTATTTTGATTTGGGATTTATTGTTGATATTTCGTTAGAGCTTTCATTCCTTTATTGAGGATATTTTATAATGTAGAAATCAAACAGGATACCCACCATAATTTCTTTTTTTTTATCAGGTTTACATAATTTTCAGTTATAGTTT
>DASUZI010000204.1:0-26122 GCA_036376955.1 Nitrososphaeraceae archaeon | reverse complement strand
CATCTGTTTAAGATGAATATTTCTGATTATTTAATAAGAGCTACTTCATTTAATGAAGAAGAATGGAAATTAATCAGTAGAGCTGTAGATAATGGTTATGTGTACTTGGATGGGGATGAAACTGTGAGATTAATAAGATATGAAATATACAAATTGATGTATAATAGAATTAAAAATATGAATATTACCAAAATACCGGAACAAATTAAAATTCATGCAGGTTTGATTAAAAATAAATTAGCACCGGCTATTAGATATTCCCATACTACTAATGATCTTCCCCCTTGTATAAAAAAAGCTTTGGAATTACTAAATAAAAATGAAAACTTACCTCACTCTGCAAGATTTATGTTAGCTACTTATATGCTATCCTCAGGTAAGAGTGTGGAGGATGTAGTACTTCTATTTAAAAATGCGCCTGATTATAATGAAAAAATCACTAAATATCAAGTTGAGCATTTAGCAGGCAAAAAAGGCAGTCAAACAAGGTATTCTGTTCCTGCCTGTTCTAAACTAGTAAATGAAAACCTTTGTTATGCAACTATTGATTGCAGAGGAATAACTAATCCTATACAATTTGGTAGAAAAAATAGAAAATGAAAAAAGAAATTACTCTTAAAAATAATAAGTTTATATTTACACTTTTCAAAGAATATTATTTTAAAAACATAGAAAATCTTAGACCTCCAATTGAAATGCATAATCGTGAATTTGGTATTATGACATTTGATAGTAGAGTAATTCGGCATTTATCATTTTCAAAATTAGGAAACTTAAAGGCATATATAATTCAAAATGTGCCTTCTGATATTTTCTGCTCAAATGCTTATTATCAATTTCCTACTTTTCCAATTAACGAGAAAGGGTGGAAAGGAGCAGATATGATCTTTGATATAGATCTTAATGATTTATTATTACCATGTCAAAAGGAACATACATTTTATATTTGTTCTAACTGTCAAGTAGTTTTTCGAGACTTGACCAAAAAATGTCATGAATGTCAAAATACTAAGATTCTTAAAAATACTATACCATGTTTTAGGTGTATAAATGCTTTAAAAAAGGAAACAAAAAATTTAACTGAATTTTTAAAAAAAGATTTTGGTATAAAAGAAGAAAATATCGAGGTATCTTTTTCAGGTAATACCGGATTCCACGTAGTAGTGTTTCAGAATAATTATTTAATGTTGGATTCTAAAGCCCGATCTGACATAGTAGGATATGTAATGGGTAAAAATCTATCCCCTGAAAGTTTAGGAGTAAGGAAAGACAAGCATGGATATAGAATCAAAATTCCCTTAAGCGGATATTCATATGGATGGAGAAAAAGAATTGTTCAAAAGATGAAGATCTCTGAAGTATCCAATGATTATTTAAATAAATTTATAAAAAAAATTGGAGGATACCAATCATTTAAGAATGAAATTGATAAAATTGCATCTGAGTTAGGGCTCAAAATCGATCCACAGGTTACTACAGATATCCATAGAATTTTTAGAATGGTAGGTTCATTGAATAGTAAAAGTGGACTTTCAAAGATTACATGTAATAACCTAGATAAATTTGATCCGATGACTGATTCTTGTTTTTTTGATGATGATAAAAATATTGATATCTCACTTAATATACCTTTAAAATTTTCAATTAAAGGAAAAAAGTATCATTTGGATAAATCTATTTCAACAGTTCCAGTCTCTGTTGCTGTCTTTTTGATTTCTAAAAAATTGGCTAATATAATATCTTGTTCGTCTTAACATATAAATTTTATAAATAATATTTCATAATTATGGAGATACTAATTGTAAATAATACCTCCCCCTTTGTAATTGATATTGTTAATATGATTAAAGATTTGAATAAACCTTTTCAATGTAAATTATATTCAGAAATTAAATCCGAAGAATTATCATTATATGGAGCAATAATATTATCCGGGAGACGAAATTATAATAGAGAGACAAATGTAAAAAATAATAAAATAATTGAGTACTGTAATAACCTTGATATTCCTTTATTGGGCATTTGTTATGGTGCCGAGATCATTAATTTATTTTTTGGTGGATCTTTAATTAAAATGAAAAATACTATTCATGGATTAGTTAAGGTCACATCAAATAATAACAATATTTTTTTACCTCCTGACTCTTCAATCTATGTATATCAAAGTCATAGATATGCCATTTTCAGATTATCTTCTGATTTAGAACTCTTATGCAGCTCATCACAATCAAAAAATGAAGTTTTTAAACATAAGAACCGAAATATTTTCGGAGTACAATTTCATCCTGAAAAAAGTGGGATTGATGGCAAATCAATCCTCGATAATTTCTTAAGATTAGCAAATTAAGATATAGATGTAATAAGGATAAGATTATGAGAATTTAATTAATAGTAATATTGGTAACAATTTAAAAATGGCTTTTTAAATATAGTAATTAAGAGTTAATAAAAATATATCTATTATGAAATAAAGCATTGATAATTAACTATAAAATTCTCTCGAGCATATTGAGAATATTTATTTTTAATTACTAGAATTTTGAAAATATATAAAATTATAATCAATTATTCTATTTATATATTGCATGAAATAAATATTTATCCATCATCAGAGAAACACATTAATTGATAATTTTTGAATATTATTAATTCTTTAGAATCTTATACGTTGACCAAATCCAGAAATTATAGATAAATATAATTACATATAATATGGATGGATCATATTATTTCATTTCGAACCTAATTTTTATAATATAAAATGATTATATTTTTCTATAGTATTTACTGGCAAAACTAATCATAGTCTGAATTTAATCTATAATAATATCAATCTGGTCCATTTTTTAAGAAATTGAGACGTAATTATATAATTCTATCAAGATTTTTATAGTTAATAATATTTAAGAGGATATTTCTTTATTATAAAACCATATTATAATAAATAGTTATACAATATCGAATTGATACTTCTATTGTAGATGTATGTTTTAACTCTGCATCTCTTTTTAGGTATTCTTTACAATCATAAATATCTAGTCACATAATATTACAAGTAATTTCTATATTATTAGATTAAAAAATCAACAATCAATATTATTCGAGAAATTCTTCGATATAAGATGGTTGATTAATTTCCTAATGTACAAAGGATAGGATAGTTTTTATTTGATGCACATTTATCTTATTTATTGCATGGTAACCTATCTCAAGAATTGGATTTGCCCTTAATAGAACAAAATATTTCACCATTACCATTAGTTATCGCAGTTGTTATGAAATATTGGGGAGAAGATACGATCAATATTGAAAACAAAAAACATTATAAATCTCCAACCATATTTAATGGGATAGAAATTGCTGAAAAAAATAATTATTTTGTATGTTTGACTAAGAGTACAATTAAAGACCTTATAAAATGGATAGATCAAGGCATCCCTCCTATAGTTATTTTCCCTGGTTTATATGACCTACCTCAACATGCCTTACTCATTTCTGGTTATAATGATAGTGAAAAAAAGATTTTAACATACATCCCCCAACCAGATACTACGGGTTATATACCTTATTCCAAATTTTCTTCGGAATGGGAGCAAGAAGATAATATCGCAATTATTTTATTACCAAAAGATATGAAAAATTTAATTTCGAAAAACGAATTACAGTCAACGAGATCATATAGTCTATGTTTCGAAGCAGAAAGAGACTTTTCAGAAGGAAACCTAGAATTAGCTATTAAAAAAGCTACCGAATCGGTCAATATTGATAAAAATAATGTTTATGGATGGTCATTGCTTGGTAGTTGTTATAGTGAAACATATAATAAAGAATGCATAAATTGTTTTACTAAAGCCATCAAATTAAATTCTAACTATTTTCTAGCATTAAGAGGGTTAGGTAATTTTTATTTAAAGACTAAAGATTATCAAAATGCCGAGAAATATTATTCTCAAGCAATAAATCTTAATCCCAATAGATACGGACCTATATACAAAAATCGGGCGTTTTCTAGATTGGAATTAAATAAAAATGATGAAGCAAAACAAGATTTAATAATCTATTTGGAAAAGACCCCAAATGCAAAAGATAGGCAACAAATTACTGAAGCTTTGAAATCAATAAGTATTTAATTATAATTATTTTAACTTCTCAAATGACAAGGGACAAAGAAGAACTCTTAATATTAGTATTTCCAACACATCAATCAATCAGTAATGATGTAAAAATTTCAACAATAAAAAAATTAAAAGAACATAATATTATAATACATAGATTAGTCGCGGAAAAATATTTTTTTTCAATATATTTGAATAAACCAATTCAAGCGTCTAATATTCTTACTTCATGTTTAGGAATTAAAAAAATTGAGTTAGCATATTCCTCTCCAAATAATATTAAGTCAATTGTAGATAAGATAATAAATATAGGTCAAAAGACAATTATACATGAAAAATTCTTCATAAAAGTATCTTCAGAGAACTCTAACTTTGTGTCTAGAGATATTGAATTTATTGCTACAGGGTCATTAGTAGAAAAATTATCAAATAGATTATCGAGACCGTCAAGGAATGAAGAATCTGCAAGTAAAGTCATAAGAGTTTATGTAGGTAAGTCCAAGTCATATATAAGTTGGAAGTCTCTGGACGGGATACAAGGAAATTCTTATGGACAAATAAAAAAGAAAGTCTTCATAATTATCTATAATCAAATCTCATTTTATTCACTCAAAAAAATAATTCAGATGGGATTTGTTCCAGATATATTAATATTATATTGGGATAATATGGATTTAAAGAATAAATTAATATCTCTTCATAATATTATAACCTATATTCCTATTAACAAACTCAAGTTAAAATTACTACAATTAAATTTATTAAATCAAAAAAAGGATAATCTTAATAGTGATTTTTTGTTAAACTTTTTAGTAATTGATATATGTACTTATATTAGTCCACTTATAAATGTTGTAATTCCATTTAATTGGATTGTTCATCCCGTTTGGTTAATTGATTATTCACTAAATTTATGTCTAAAAAATGGTAAGATACCATGGATGCCTAATCTCTTTGAAAATGATTTAAAATTTAGCGATTGGAGTACAAATTTTAATAATAACATACAACAGTCAAATAATTTTAAGAGGACAAGATTTAAGGATTATATAAAAGTGAGGAATAAAATCGGGATTAAATCAGAAAATTTTGTAAAAAATATTAAAGTATGTTTTATCAAAAAGGGATCATTAAATATACGACCTAACTATATTGATAACATTCTGAACTCCATTTAACTTACTGCAAAATTCCATAATTTCGTTAGATTTTGATATAAATTTGGTATCATTTAATAGTTTATTTATCGATTCCATTAATTTTTCAGATGTGAAATCATTAGGTTTTAACATTATTCCAATTCCAATTTTTGTTATTTTACGAGAATTACTAATCTGTTCGGCGTGATTTTCTATTGGAATAGAAATTATAGGTTTACCAAATTGGATGGCTTGTGAAATTGTTGTATGTCCTCCTCGCAATACTAAAATATTGCTCATTATAAAAAGTTCATCTCTTATAGGACACCATTCATAGTACCAACCATTATCTGATAACTTGAGAGGTTCTATCTTTCCGTTTGGTTTTCCTTCCGATATTACATACTGAATCTTATTTTTAAAATATTTTTGTGCTTCGAGTATTTTTCGAACTAGTGGTAATCTAGTTTTTGAAGGACCACTAATGTGAAAAAAGACAATTGGTTTATTGTTGGAGAAATTTAGCAGGTTTGCAACTTTACTAACCTGTTGTTGGGACATATTCTTTTTGGGACTAATGAATCCTATATAGTTAATTTTTTTTTTTACTGAATGGGTATCCCAAATATTATTTTCAGAAATCGTATATGGTGGAGGTAAATCGGGAATAAGGATTTCATTTGCAAATGACCATAAAGATCCAATAAATTCCCCATTAACTGTTTCAAAAAATCTTCCTGCTTTGAAGGAGTGAAGTTTGGGGGATAAAAGTAATTTTATCTGATTCAGGATAACTAAAGATGGTATTCCTAATAATCTTCCTGAAAATATTGAAGAAAGTCGTGAATCTGAAACTATTAAATTAGGAGAAAATTTTATCATGAGTTCTATTTCTTTCACAATCTGAGTTGTAAAATTTTTAAACCAATTTGGGACATTCGCGATAGAATTTTTTAATGAAAAGCTTCCCTGAGAATTCCAAGAGAATTCAACTGGTGATACTTCATGACAAATATATCCGGACCTTGAAATATAATCTACAGCTTCACCAAAGGATGAGAATTTTACTTCTAGATTATTATTTTGTATTTTTTCTGCTATAGTCATCAATCTACTGGCATGTCCCAGTCCTACGCCATAGGGAGTGAAATATACCTTTTTTAACATTGTTAAACCGCTTTAAATTATAATATCTATGCTTAAAATGGCTTAATAATATATTTATAAAAAAACGTTAAATAAATATAGAGATTTTTAGAAACTTTCTGAATTGTTGATATCACTATAAATAAGTCGCATTTCATCAAATGTTAATTTTTCTCCGCTTGACATTTTCTTTAAAGCCTGTTCTTTCATTGAATTCCAAATTTGTACATTTTCTTTACTTCTTTTAGCTCGTTCTTTAGATGATTGAAATCCTGAATAATTCTTGTCATGAGTGTCCCTCGATCGCCTTTTACCTCCAAATGAATTGATCTTGGACTTTCTAAATTCTATTGCATTAATTTGTGTATTTACCATTTCTAGCTTGGCAGCTGTTTCCCTAACATCTCTAATTATCTTTCGTCTTTCTTCGTACAGTTTTTCCCTAGAATCTAATAAGGTGTCTAATATTTTTTTTAATTCTCCAATTTTATTTCCAAATTCTGATCTCTTATCAAAAATTTCATTAATTTTTGACTTTAAGTTCCCATATTGGGACGAAATTGTTCTATACTGGTCTTCTTTTTTGTTCATGACTTTCATAGCATGTAATTTAATAGCTATTTCCTTTGAACGTGCAACTAATTTTCGTTCTTCTTCTTTAGATAATTTTTTAGTTTGAATATCTCGTTCTAATTGCTCAAGATTTTTAGTTAATTGTTTAATATTTATTCTCTCTTTCGTTGTTTTAGTACTCGTTCTTTCATCAATAATTTTCATTTGACTCCTAGCCTTTAATACTAATTCTTTTAGTTCCATAAACTTCGGGAATTCTTCTTCCTTTACATCATTTACTTCTTTTAATTTTATTCTGAGTCCTTCAAGTATGCCTCTTTCTTCGTCAATTTGTTTTTTAGTAACTTCAATTTTTTCATTTAGTTCTTGGATTACCTGTTCTCCATTCTTCTGATCATCAAGTAATGAATTCTTGAACTCTAAAAGATTTTTTAGATTGGACTCTAGTGATAAAATATTTTGTTCATGGTCAACCTTTCTAGAATTGATACCCTCGCTGCTCAAAGCATTAATTTCTTCAGTTTTATTCACGCCGCGTTAAATTTGTAATAAAATTATAAAATATATATTTTTATCACTTGTTAACAGTATTATTTACATTATTTATTAGGTAAAATATATCCTATAATTTATATGATATTGACTTTATATTACAACTGAGAAGAATGGATGATTTTGAAAAAAATTTTCCAGAGTTTGACTGGAAAAATACTCCTGCATATAAACATCCTTTAGGAAGAGATTGTCCTTGTCCTAAACATGAATATATTAGAGAGCAAATTAGTATTGCTAAGAATCTTAGTGAATCTAAGTCTAATAATAAACACCGTGCTCAAATAACATTGAAATTTTGTCCTGATCATTATAATGTATATTTTAAAGAAGTTATTCCTTCTATGCCATTAAAGCATCGACTCATGACAAAATTTGCATTAAAGCTTGGAGCTATTATAATCCAGAAAATACCCTATATGCAATCAGATCAATGTTTCTATTGCAAATTTGGGTCAGGAGGATTTGATAAAAGACAAGAACTTCCACCTATCTAGGTGGTTTTCTTATTTAACATATTCTTAATCATATTGTTATGTCTATAGACAAATCCTAATGCTAGTATATTTCTTAAAATGATTGATAGATATGGTATTTTGTTATTTGTCATATTTAGATAACCTAGTAAAAACTCTTTTGATACCTCTCTATAAATAAGAGGTTCTAAATCCAAAATACTTGCTAGGAAACTCCCTACATCCATACTTTGAGAAAACATCGATTTACTCTTCTGAATAAAGCCAATATCAATTCTTAGTACTTCTCTATTTTTATTCACCAAAAAATTCTGACATTTATTATCGATGAAAACAAGTCCATTTTTGTGCAATATTCCTGTAAGTTTGCCTGCTTGAAATGCTAGGTCAGTTGCATTTTTGGTAGGAAAGTAGGAATATAGATTTCCTCCCTCAATATATTCTTCTACTATTTCATCATATGATATTGAAAAGAGCTTAGGGGTATTAATACCGATTAGTTTCAATTTATTTCTCGATTCAAAACTCTCATTCTCTATTATCGTCCCTCCAATCCTAGGTGGAGACGATGGGTGACCAGAAAGAATAGAGATTAGTGTAAAGCAAAAAATTAAAATAAATTGCCTAAGATTTGTAAAAGGCTTTTTCTCTTTTAATACTACTTTATTACTTCCGAGTAAAAATTTTGTAATCTTTCTTTCCCAATTTATAAAATACAATGATATTTCTATTATTCTAGATCATTATATTATTTTAGCGATATCTTTAGATTAGTGGACCGGGTGGGATTCGAACCCACGATCTCAGCAATGCCAATGCCGTATCCTACCGGACTAGACGACCGGCCCTATCGATCATTTAAATTGGCTCGATATTAATATTTTTAAGAAACAATATTATAATTCTGAATTCAAAAAATTAATGTAGTGTGAATATAGAAAAATCTGTAGGAGCAGTCATAAAGTATCAGTCGCCTTCTAGTAAAATGAAAGACCCTGAATTTCTATTACTACGAAATCGTAGAGGATATTGGGGATTTCCACAGGGCCACAAAGAAGAGGGGGAAACAGAGATCCAAACTCTTTTTCGAGAAGTATATGAAGAAACAGGTATAAATTCTTTAAATATATTATCCTTTATTGGAAGAATTAGGTATTCATTTTTTAAAGGTGAAGGTATCAAATCTAGAAAAGAAGTTAGTTTCTATTATGCTACTACCAATATCAGAGATATAACCCTTTCAAATGAACATGATGATTTTATTTGGACTACATTTTCAGAAGCTTTGACATATCTCAATAGAAAGCAATTGAAATCAATAATTATAGAAGGACATGAAAAGGGTTTTTATTGAAATTTTCCGACAATCCCATCTAGTAAGTTTATGATAATAAATTTATATCTGATCCCCTGAGGATGAGTTTAGAGGATTATTGTATTGACTACTGGTAAAAGGATAGTTTTAACTGCTGACCGAAGTCTAATGACTAATTATCGAGGAAATTTCCTGTATGGTTTTATAGCTTGTGGACCTTATGAATTAGTACCAGAGTTTGTTTTTGATAAACTTTTTTGTCCAAGTGTAGAAACGGACAAACATTCAGGAGAAGTAAAAGTGGCACAATGTGGATTGAGAAGAATAGAAGGTGCATTACTTCAAGAGTATAGTCAAAATGAAATTTTTCTAGCACATCCTGAAATGCTAAACAAATGTATTGGATCGGAAACCAAAGTGGTAGGAATTAATGTAATGGATCCATTAGGAATGGCTCCGGTTACAACGACGATGTCTCCTGAAAAATTATCTTACGTAGCTATGAAATTTAAGAAAATGTGTGCCTCCATTATCCAGTTAAAGAAAAAATACAATTTCAAAGTTGTAGTAGGAGGGAATGGTGCTTGGGAACTTGCCAAACCTGATAGAATGAGAATTCACGGAATTGATACTGTTGTTATCGGAGAAGCAGACGAATTAGCTTTGGATTTATTTCATGACTTAGAACAAGGAGATGCTCCAGAGCTTTTACATACATTTGTTAGAAATATTGAGAATATTCCTCCAATAAAAGGTCCTACCATAAATTCTTTAATTGAAGCGATGCGAGGATGTGGACGTGGCTGTGATTTTTGTGATGTCAATAAAAGATCAAAAAAAGATATTCCTCTTTCTAGATTAAAGGAAGAAGCTAAAATTAACCTCAAGTACGGGTTTGATTCAATATGGCTACAATCTGATGAAATGTTATTGTACGGATGTGATAACAAGGATTTTTTTCCAAATGCTGATGCAATTATAGATGTATGGAGTGGGTTAAAGAATGTAGGAGCAAATTTTGTGGGAACTACTCATATGACCCTTTCGGCTGTTGCGTCTTCTCCTGACTTGATAACAAAACTCTCGCAAATAAATGATATGGAAAATAGTGGAAGATGGTTGGCCACCAATCTAGGCGTCGAAACAGTTGCTCCAAGAATGGTTAAAAAACATTTAGGGGTCAAAACTAAACCATTTCAACCCGAAGAATGGGGATCAGTTGTAAGGGAAGGCTGTAAAATTTTAAATAATAATCATTGGTTCCCCGCTTTAACTCTGATAATCGGATGGCCAGATGAAACCCCAGATGAAACCCAATATACTATAGATTTAATCGAAGATTTTAAACATATGAAAATGCGAGGATTAGTAGCTCCGTTACTTTATCAGGATTTTTCAGAGAAAAACTCTATGCATTTTGGGAATCTAAATGAAGCCCAATTTACCCTTTTTTGGAAATGTTGGCAACATAATCTTCGTATCATTAACGATATCATACCAATTATTATTAGAAATAAAAGCTATGGTCCACCCATGAAGTTATTTATGGCGAGTTTAATTAAAGTAGGAACTTGGGCAATAATGAAATATCTTCGAGGACTTTCAAAGGATCTTTTTGATGGTAGATTACCAGAAGATATAATAGAACAATACTCGAGAGAACGGTCCGTGACCGCCCCTTTACCATCAAAACTGTAAAATAGTTTTAATTTCTACTTTTATTTATCGGTCGATTTTAAATTTGCAATAGCTTTATCTGCTAAGGTCGCTGTTTTTGGAGTTATTATTATGAAATAGTTTTTATCTGCACGTTCTATTGAATGTATTTTTTTATATTTTCCAGTTGAAATATCAAATTCAAATAACCCAGTAGATAATTCTGTTTTGACATAAACCATCATCAATATCTCGGTTGAAAGCTGTGATACTGGAACAATGGAAAAAAGATAACCTTTGTAGAGGGTTATAGGTAATAATTGTTTCATGTAAGGAGCTATAGAGGCCATATAAAGAAATAAATCCTCTACAGTTGAAAATTCCTCATACTCAAACTTCATAATTAAATCACATTACAATTAATTTATCCGTAGGATTCAAATTTAATCTCATAACTTCCGTCTGGTCTCTTATGTCGTTCATCAACAAATCCTTTAGGCTTCAAGAAATCTAACACACCATCCACTGTTCCTTGCCAACCACATACATAAAACGACGTATTTTGAGGTGTGATTTTCTCTCCTACAAGGTCTTCCAAAGGGGATGTATTACCTCCTGGTTCAGGTCTCAAGAATGATTCAACCCTACCTTTCTGTCCTCCCCAGGATCTGTTAAAAGGTTCATGTGGTCTACTTATACTTGCTCTATATTTAAAATTCCAGTTGTCTTTACCTTTATCCTCACTTTCTTCTTCCAACTCAGTTAATAATTCTCTATAACTGAGCTCGTCTACATAACTTGCTCCATGTAAAACAACTATTTCCCTTTTACTACCAATAGATTTAAGATGTAAACTATATGCTATAAAAGGAGCCAGTCCAGTCCCACCTCCAATTAACACAAGACGCCTATTATCTGGAGTCCCATCATGCATTTTTTCATTAATTGTAAATATCCCTGTTGGCTTTAACCAACCAATCTCGTCCCCCTCATTACGATTAAAAATCTGAGTAGTTAATCTCCCAGGTAGAGGTTTCTTCACCCATCTAATCAGTAATTCAAAATATTTTTTTTTCTCTGGAGGTGAGGCTATGGAATAAGCTCTCCTGACTAATTTTCCTTCATCTGGATTCATTAGAGATAATGTAACAAATTGACCAGCCTTGAACTCAGGTACTGTACCCTCACTTGGTACTATGCGTATTATCTCGAGATCTTCTTTTAAAACTCTAATATAAGAAATAATTCCTTTATTTTCCACAACCATAGGTAATATCGGAAATAATCTCTCCTTAGTCCTTATATATGTTATTATAATAATAGGTGTTATTATTAGAACCGAAATTTTTATTTTTTGTAGTTCATTATAAAATAAAATATGATCAATTGGTCAAATATAAAGGATATTAACAATTCAAAAAACACAGATTTAGTGAATTCAATAAATGAACAAAAATTAGAACAAAAAAAAATAGTCGTTCTTTTTGAAGAGAAAATGAAAATTTTTGCAACAGAAAGATCCACTGAATCAAGTTTAGATGTATTGAATATTTCAATACAGCTAGCGAATGTACGAGGAATTTTAATTAAATCGTATGAACAATACACTCGAAACTTGGAAGAAGAAATAGTAAAACTCAATAGAAATATAGAAAAAAATCAGTAAAATTCAGATTTATAGCTTGACTTTATCTATAAAAATTATTTTATTTCTTATGGTACCTAATTTTTCTATGCTGATTTCCACCAAATCGCCATCTTTCAAATATTTTGGACTGTTCATAGACATTGCTACACCAGCAGGTGTGCCTGTTGAAATAATGTCTCCTGGTTCAAGAGTCATTAACTGACTCAAGCTGGAGATTATTTTTTTAATAGGTATCACCATTTTACTGCTTGTAGAATTTTGTCGTATTTCGCCGTTCACTTTTGTTATTATTTTTAAGTTTTGTGGGTCGATTATCTCATCTTTAGTCGTGATCCATGGTCCACATGGTGCAAAAGTATCAATACTTTTTCCTCTAGTGAATTGTTTATCCTGAAATTGAATATCTCTCGCAGACACATCATGAAATATCATATATCCAAATACTGAATCCATTGCTTCCTCTGCAGTAACCTTCTTAGTTAATTTACCAATTATAACTGCGAGTTCTGCTTCATAGTCTAGGCGTTGAACGTTCCCTGGACATAAAATGTCGTTATAAGGACTGTTTAATGCTGTTCTGGGTTTCAAAAATATTACAGGTTCAGAAGTCGGGGTAAGACCTGCATCTTTTGCATGATCATAATAATTAAAAGCCAAACAGATGATTTTACTTGGACTAGATAATGGTGAGAGCAGCTCCAAGTCATTAATTGTTCTTAAAAAGTTAAATTGTTTGTAATTTTTTATAACCTCATCTAGCCAATTGTTGAATAAAAATTCTTTAATATTAAGGGGGAGGGGTATACCAGTCTGTTCTTGTATCTCGTTTTTTGTAATTATCTTTTTAAAATCATCTGCTATTAGGCCATAAGTTTCCCCTTCTTCTTTTGTTTTTACTCTTGCTATTTTCATTTAATCACCTATTTATGAGTAAATATAGCAGTTTTACTATCTTCGATACGACAAAATCCAAACCTTATGAATTGAACCATTGTACCATTCGATAAGGTATTAACATAAGACTCTGCAAAACCTTCGATGACTTCTAGACTTTTAGGATTCAATTTATCGCCTATAAATAATTTATTAGGTTTTAATATCGTATACTTGATCAAATCCAGTTCTGACACCCATTGGATTTTTTGAATGTTTTCTTTTAATATGTCATCGGTATATTCTACAAGTCCTTCTTTTTGGGCCATGTCAATTTTGGAAACTTTGATGTTATGCAATTCGATCAATCTAATTTCCATATCATTTTTCAATTTTTCGGCATCCTTAGTGGATATGAACACTGTATTGTTTACGTCAATTTCTCTGCTTCCCATTTCAATAGATGGATGATTCTTAAATAGCACTTTTATGCGGTTTGCGTTTTTGATAGTCAGTTTGAAGGGATCATCAATAAATAATAGTCTCTTAGATTTAGAATCGATTATTTTTCTATTAAAGGCCTCTAGAACTTCTATTGATGGTTTAGTTTCTGAAAGGGTTATACCAAGAGAAAGTACGAATCTGCGTATCGCCTCGGGTGTAAAACCTCTCTTTTTTAATCCCATTAAAGTTGGAAGCCTAGGATCAGACCATCCTTCTACCAATTTTTCTTCAATAAGAGGTTTTAATTTACGTTTGGAAACCGGCAGACCTTCAAATTCTAGACGTGAAAATTCTATCACTTCCGGTATTCTGAGTTCCAGGATTGTTAATATCTCTCGATATAACTCGTTTCGTAATTCATATTCTTTTGTTCGAAATGCATGAGTGACTCCGTCTAGGCTATCCTCGATAGGAGCAGCAAAGTCATAGGTTGGCCAGAGAAATATTTTATCCCCTAACTTTGGATGAGTATTTTCAATAATTCGGAATAATGTAGGATCTCTCATAGCTGTATTTTCACTATCCATTTTTCCTTTGAACCTGATTATGGCCTCATTTTTATGGTAATATCCATTAAAAATTTTATCAGAATTTTCTAATATATTATCAGAATGTATTCTGCATTGACATGGAAGTCCTTTTGACCTCAAATCATGAATTGTAGTTTGGTCACATAAACAAATATATGCGCTACCCTTATTTATTAATTTTCTACCATAATAATGTAACAAATCCATATCGTCAGAGGTATTTTTGATCATATCAGGTTTTATATTTAACCAAGATAGACCGTCTAAAATAGCATCATAATATTCTATTTTTTCGTTTAGTGGATTTGTATCATCAAAACGTAGTATTAATTTTCCAGAATACATTTTAGCATATTCTTCATCAATAACAGCTGCCTTTGCATGACCTATATGAGGATAGCCATTTGGTTCAGGAGGAAATCTGGTCACAACTTTTCCAATCTTTGCATTAATTAGAGGGGGCAAGACATACTCATTTTTTTCAACCAATTTTTTTGTATCAAAATAGCTAGGGCATATTTGGACTAATAGTTCTCTCTGTCTCTCTATAGATAGTGAATTGATTTGTTCAAGGATTTCCTTAATTTTAGGAATCATATCCTTTATATTAGATTTTATTTGTGGTCGGGAACCTAAAATCTTGGAGATGACAGAATCTAATCTCGCTTTCCCATTATAATCAACTGCATTTCTTAGTATGATGCTCTCAGCTAATTTTTGCGTATCCTCGTCAATGTCCATGTTATTTACTCCTCTCTACAATATAGTTAGATAATTCTTGGAGAGTTTTTTTAGGTTCAGAATCTTCATAATTTACTAGAGCTTGCATAGCTTTTTCAATATAATACAGTGCGTTTTTTCTTACAATCTTTTCGATTTGAAGTGATGAGATTATATCTATTGCTTTTTTTAAATTTACAATGTCACAATCTGCTTTACCAAAAACCTTTAGAATTTCAGCTCGTTCTACTTCTGATGCTTTTTTGATCGATAATAGAATTGGGTAGGTTTTTTTTCCTTCTCTAATATCATTTCCAACTGCCTTTCCAGTTTCTTTAGATTGGCCTGCGATCCCAATTAAATCATCAATTAGCTGAAATGCAATACCTGAATTTTTACCAAAATCAGCCATATTATTTACATCTTTTTCTGTTGCATTTCTCGAAGAAAGAGCCCCCAACGAACATGATACCTTGAATAGAGCAGCAGTTTTTTTCGAAATCATATCAATATACTCGTCTTCAGATGGAAAGTTCAGCCCACTAGAAAACTGGATGTCCTTATACTGTCCTTCACATATATCACCACATGCAGACGAAAGCCGTCTTATCATACTAAGCAAGGAGCTATCTTTTATTGAGTTAACAGTGGTACTGGATAGAATCTGAAAGGCTTTTGAAAATAGAATGTCCCCAGATAAAATTGCTAAAGGTAATCCGAAAAATGTATGTACAGTTGGTATTCCATGTCGCAAATCATCATTATCCATAATATCATCATGGACTAGAGAGAAATTGTGAATAAATTCTACCGCGGAAGCAGCTGGTAAGGCATCTTGTTGATTACCACCAAACATTTCACAAGACTTGATAACCATTATTGGCCTCAGACGTTTTCCACCACTTTTTAAATAATGTGTAGAAGCTCGATATAATTCAGAAGGGTCACCTGATAAAAGAGATATAAGATGATTATTAACTTTATTTATGTAATTTTCAACGTCTACTTTGGTAGTATCCTTCATTGTTAATAACCATGTCTGCTAATTCACCAGTTAATATAAGTCTTGATTTAGCTAAATCTGAAATGTTTGCTGATCCGGTGAGAAACATTGCTCCTTTTAATTCATTGATTAGGTGAGTAGAGAATGTGAAAAGACTTTCTGTTGATTCCGAAGCAGCCTTAAGAAATGGATATGCCATTGCACCCATATTTGCTCCAAGAGCGACGCATTTTGCTATTTCGAGACCGTTTCTAATACCTCCAGAGGCAATTAACGGAAGTTCTACCGAGTTCCTAACCTCTATTAAACTTAAAGCAGTTGGTATTCCCCAATCCCAAAATAATTCACCTAGATGTTCTTTAACATCATTTTTTACTTTGTTAGCCCTAATCTTTTCTATTCCAGCCCAACTTGTTCCTCCAGCTCCGGCAATATTAATACAATTGATATTAGCTTTTTGTAATTTTAAAGCAACTTCTCGAGAAATACCAGAACCAACTTCTTTAACTATTATGGGAATGCTTATCTTTTCTGTAATTATTGCTATCTTTTCCAATACACCCTTATATTTAGGTTCTCCTTCGGGTTGTATTAATTCCTGTAAAGGATTAAGATGTATTACCAAAGCGTTAGCATCTATCATTGAAATAATTTTTTCAATCATTTGAATATCCAAACCCTCTGCCAGTTGTGCGCCACCAATGTTTGCTATTAAAAAAGCTGAAGGTGCATTCTTTCGAGCTATAGAATAAGTTTCAGCTAAAATACTACTTTTCAGTCCAGCTCTCTGACTTCCCAGTCCCATCCCGAATCCCGATGTTTCTGCTAATTGTCCTAGACGTGAATTGATTTTTAATGCTTCTGGTGTTCCTCCAGTCATCGAGTCAATAATAATAGGAGCACCAAACTTGGTATTTAAGAACTCGGTAGAAGTATCTATTTCATCAAAATCTATCTCAGGTAAAGCATTATGAATAAGTTTGACACACTCCAAGTAATTAGATACAAATCTAGATTGAACATTATTGGAAAGAGGAATATCTATTCCATCCCTCTTTCTATTCATTATCAAGTCAATTTCGGGATTAGTTGACTCAGACATCTGATTTATCTGTATTTCTTTCCCTTAAAAATAGTACCTTTAAAACCTTCATTTTGTAATGCCTTTTGAATCTGTGTAGAATTTAAACCATTTATAAAAATAACATCCTTGCCTGTTCCAGCTATCTTGGTAGCCTCTTCTACTTTTCTTTTTATTCCACCTGTTACATCATAAACATTTAAATTGTTATTTAAATTAATTTTTGTGGACTTAACATTATAGGTATTTTTCTTTTCAAATTTTATTTCTTTAATTATTTTTTTCTCATTCATATTGTTATATAGACCATCCACATTAATCGCAAAAATAATTTTGGAAGGATTTAGAATTTTTGATAAAATAGTCATTAAAATATCACCTGAGAGTATAGAATAATTGTTATTTTTTTTATAGATGGCATCTCCATATGTGACTGGAATTATATTATGTTCTGTCATTTTTTTTAATTCAACTATTTTGTTACTATTAAGTTTACCATTTGTAAAGAATGAGAAAGGAGATATTCCATAAGGATTTAATCCTTGATTATACAAGGCATCGACGATTATGTTATTAAGGATAGACATAGATGAATGAACTATCGAAATTCCACGTGGATGATATTTTTGTGGTTTAGTATGCATATCCCATTTTACAGACCAGTAATGCCCGTAAGATCCTCCTCCATGAACTAATATTATAGGGATTTCTTGTTTACTTAGAATTTTAGAGATATTTTTGATTACTTTATAGTTAGCGGATAATGGTTTATTTTTAAATGTAATAACCGAACCACCCAGTTTTATTATAACTAATTTATTTCTCAATTATATTTAAAAATCACTAGATTCAATATTAACTTTCAAACCTTGGTCCTCTATAGAGACTGGAAAACATTCATAGCCATTTTTTTCCATTTTAGAGACGAAATAATCTTTATCTCGAGGATGAATGAGTGATAATACACAGCCTCCCCCACCTGCACCAGTCATTTTAGATCCGATTGCTCCATATTGTATACTTAAATTAATTATCTTGTTAACTTCAGGAGTTGATACTCCAATTCTCTCCAAAAGACTTTGGTTTTCATTCATTAATTTGCCAATATTTAATAAATTTCCCTTTTCAAGTGCTTTTATTGCTCTACAACAAATTTTTGAATATTTATTTGAGATATCGGTAAATTCACGTAAATTATTCTTACGAAATCTATTTACTAATGATACTAAATCTCCTGTAGAATGTTTTAAGCCTGTATTTATTATAATAAACGAAGGCTCATTGCTAAATCGGAGTGTTTTCACGTTTGAGTTTTTTTGATAATATAATAATCCACCCATAGTAGACACTATACAATCTGCTCCAGAAGAATTCGCATGGAGAATCCTTTCAGTTTCTATTGCTATGTTTAATATTTCATCCTTATTCTTTAACCTCTTATATAACTCTGAAATAGCAGCTACTCCTGCGACGCAAAGTGCTGCAGAAGATCCTAATCCCACTCCATATGGAATTTCTGATATGATTTTAATAGTTATACCATAAGGCTCTGTATTATGATATATCATTTTTCTTAAGATATAAAGAATTGGATAAAAAAACTCGTTCACAATATCTTGATTGCTATTTTCTAATATTGATAAAGGATATATTTTTTTTCCAAAATTATTTGTTTCCAAATTGATCGCTTTATTGCTCTCTACTTCTCTTTTACACTCTATTTTCAGCCTTTTATTTATAGATGCCAAAATAACTGGTTGATCATATACAACGAAATGTTCTCCAAATAAAATAATTTTTGCTGGGGCGGAGGCTGTTGTGCTTACCATTTTAATTTCCTTTAAATAAAAACCATTGACGCATAACCGACAACTGTATTCCTAGTGTCTGACATTACATCTCCACTAGTAGCATATTTTAATAATACCCCTTTTTTTGATCCTAATATTTGTACAGCCCGCATTACAGATGCTATGGGACCGTAACCACATATTGAAGTATTCAAATTTGTTAGCGATTGATAAAATGATTCTATGTTTAAATTTTCAATACTTTTAATTATATGATGATCTTTTTCATAGGTGATTAAATTCGTTTCGTAGTGGTTTAAACAAGATGATGCAATAATAATTGCATTTTTCTTAGCAATGAATTTTGCTATTAAGTTACCAAGTAGAATTGCGGTTTGGATATCCTGATCTCGCATTAAAACGGGTACAATGGTGAAAGAATTATGAAATGTATATTGAATGAAAGGAATTTGTATCTCTAATGAATGTTCAATTTGATGAGCTCTTATATCATCTTCTATAATATCACATGAATTTAGTAAATCATTAGTAATTGTATTATCAATAATGGTATCTCCCAAAGGAGTCTGCCAATAGCCTTCACTTATGATAGAGATTCTTTTTCCAATTCCCCTATGATCAGGTCCAATTAAGATAAAGGTATCGATAGTTTGAGACGCAATTTCAAAGAATGCATTTGCAGATATAGCTCCAGAAAATATGAATGCACCATGAGGAACAATCATTCCAAATACTTTATTATTGATTTTTTTTTTTTGGGAGCAAATTTACTTTCTTTAAAACAATGATCGAGTAAGTGAACCAAGCTCATGCTATCTCTGGGATAAAAGGAACCTGCATAATAAGGAGATCTAAGGGGACGACTCCTCAAATTATCTCTTCTACTAGTTTTGTTTCAAAGTCATCTATTGTTACTTTCATATCTTTGTCTGATTTTATCTTCCCTTGTTTTTTCATTACTTCTCTAGCTAATAACCAATATACTGTAGCTAGTGCTTTTCTTCCTCGGTTATTTGCTGGAATAACTAAATCAACTTTAGAAATAACATTATCACTATTTGATATAGCGATCACAGGCACTCCTGCTCTGGTAGCCTCAATCACCGCTTGTTGATCTGCCTGAGGGTCAGTTACAATGACTATTTCAGGTTCCATATATTTTGGTAAGGACGGATTAGTAAATGTTCCAGGCATAAATCTTCCTAAAATAGAAGTTGCACCTGTAGCCTCGCAAAATTTTTCTACTGGCTTTTTACCATATTCTCGTGCAGAGGTAATAGCAACTTTGGCAATATTTGTTCTACCTATGAATTTCGCTGCAACATCTATTTTATACAATGTTTTACTAATGTCAAGAATATAGAGTCCTTCAGGATTTGCTCGGACTATATATCGTGACATTGATTTAGTCTTCACTGGAGTACCAACTCTTATTCCAGTAGATAAAATCATCTTTTCCAAATTTTCAGTTTCAGAACTCTCTATATTAAGTTCATTATCATGTTTTTCATCTGAAGGAGTTTCAGATTGACTTATAGTGACAGGTGTTTCATTATTCTCATTAGCATCAACAATAGCTTCTTTGGCATCAATGGTATCATTATCGATAATTTCAGTATTTTCGCTCATACTAGGATGTGAAAACATCAGACATACCTTTTATTAAACCATACTCGAGCAATCTCACTAATTGATTCAATTTAGCTATTCTTTCGCCTCCTATTACTCCAGTTTTAATTAATTTAGAAGAAGTAGCTATTGCTATCTCAGCGATATGAGAATCAATTGATTCTCCAGATCTATGGGAAGTTATAAGTTTGATATCGTTTTTGTTACATTCGTTGGCAAATTCCAATGCATCATAGAGAGAACCAGCTTGGTTAACTTTTAAAATGGCACCAGAACAGGACTTGTAGTTTAGAGATTCAATTACTCGGTCTTTGTTTGTTACTAACATATCGTCACCCGTTACTAAACATCGAGGGTTATTTCTATTGATTATCGACATTCCATGAAAATCTTCTTCATGAACAGGGTCTTCCACATAAATTAAGTGATATTTATCTATAAGATCATTCACAAAATTAATCTGTTCTTCAGAAGAGCGAACTATACCTTGCCTAGCATAATCATAACTATTGTTCTTTTCGTTCCAGTACGAAGAGCTGGCAAAATCAATTCCTATTGCTACATCATTTCCTGAACTGTATCCACTATCTGAAACAGCTTTTTCAACAACTTCTAAAGCTTGATCATTATTAAGATTAGGAGCCCATGCCCCTTCATCTCCTCTACCATAGGTAAATTTTTTATCTCGTTCTTCCAGTATTATTTTTAATTGACTGTGAACTTGAAAGTTAATTTCTATGGCTTCTATTATATTTGATGCACCTATTGGACAAATAAGATATTCTTGAATATCGGGAGTTCCTGGCCCAGCATGGGATCCTCCTCCCAAAATATTTCCTAAAGGATAAGGAAATTTGTAATCCCCTGATTCTCTCAATAATCTAAATAGAGGTACTTCAAGTGCCTTCGAAGCAGATTCTACTGAAGCTAAACTTATTGCATAAGCAACTGAACCACCTAATATACTATAATTTTCACTATTATCAATATTTTTTAAAATATGATAAATTGACCCAGGGTCTTGCGACTCAATTCCTATAAATTTAGACAAATTTTTATTTAATTCTTCCAATGATTTTTCTGGGCGATTTTCTTTAAAACTTCTAGCCTCATGCTTTCCTACACTCGCACCTGATGGAGCACATGCTCGACCGAGAAATTTATCATCAGAGACAATATCGACTTCTATTGTTTTACTTCCTCTACTGTTAAAAATAATCCTACCCTTGATATCGGTAATAATCGGCATGTTATCTCGAGATTAATTTTCCGACTGCATTTCAGACATTCTTCGTCGCAGAACTTCATAATATGGAATAACTTGATAAATTGTTTCAACACTTGAAATAAACATTCTTCTACAACAATATCTCTTTATTCCAAGAGAGTCAAGGACTGCAGCATCATCCTCTCCAGATTTTACTCTATCTTTATATTCAAAATATTTGTCTGCAATTAAACCACCACATGTAAAACATCGAACTGGAATTAACACAGAATTAAGAATCAGATAATTATATAAAAACCATTATAATTAAAAGATATTATATTTTTTTCTCGCAATATTCAAATTAGAGTCTTTGACGTTTTGATTCTGAGCGGGGGTCGCCCAGCCTGGTCAAAGGCGTAAGACTGAGGCTCTTATCCCTCAGGGGTTCGTGGGTTCAAATCCCATCTCCCGCATATAGTAAGGATTAGTTAAATTTTTTCATAATATTATAGTAAGGTGAAGATTTATGTTTATCTAAACATTTTCTACAAAACGACTTAATACCATAACGTTGATGACAAATACATTGACAAGTATTAAACTCTGACGACATACTTTTGTATACTATTTTATTATTATAATTCTTTTCAATCTCCTAGATTGCAGGAACATATAACTCCTACCATCACTTTTTTATTTATGATACTATTAATCTATTTATTGGTAAAAGACCGTGTGGAAATGGAAAAACAGCAGAAACTTTATGAATTATTGAAAAAACAACACGAAGCTGAAAAGAATGAAATAATACATTATAGCTCTCTCTTGAAAGAGATCGATCATAATTTAATTAGAAATTATATAAATACTCTACTTAATGACGGGATAAAGCATATACAATTCATAACTCAGGCTATGGCGAAAATAGAAGGAGCTTCAGGCAGTATTCATCTAACTGAAGAAGGAATGAGGCAATCCATAGAGGAAGAAGAAGAGTCTAAAAATCTCCTACTTGAATGCATAGATCTTACTGATGATAAAGAAACAAGGGAACTCCTCAAGAGTGTAATTGTAGACGAGGAACATCACATAAAAATTTTAGAACATATCAAACAACTTGTAGAATCTTATTCTAGAAGGATCCAACAATATGATTCAAGTACTTAAAATTTATTTCAAGAATTAACATCTTTAAATTGTCATTTTCAACAAATCAATTTAAATCCTATCTTCAGTCTTCCCATAGCTGTAAAAAGTTTTTGATCAAGGATGGGATTATTTCTTCTTATTTTGAGATAGATTCTCAACCAGGCTTTTTCCCTAAATCGAGATGGGAGGTAACTGTATTAAAAAAGTCAGCTCAACATATTGGTGAATCTATAAGTATACTAAAGAATTTCGATTATTATCAGTATCTTATATGCACAATTCTTCCAGACATTGCTGATACCAATCATTTTAAAAAATTATTTCAAAAAATCCGTTTTATAATAATAATTTCTTTTGCCAAATTTATTAATTTACTTCTCATTAAGGATATGGAATCAGTTAAAAAATGGAATGTCTTCTCTAATAAAACCTTGGAGTTTGGGGCAGAAATTGTAAACAGTTTTCGGCAGGGACTAAAATTTTCAGAGATCTCAAATGATATTAAATTAGATAATGAATTCTATGATTTTTTTAATATAGACATGGTAAAAATTGATGAAGAATTAAATCATTACTATTTATAAGATGTGTGGGAAATTAGGATCGGCTAAGTAGACTTTAATATATAATTTAATACTTCTATGCTATGGCCATTAGGTTTTACTTTATTAAATATTTTTTCAATTTTACCATCCTTATCTATTAAAAATGTTGTTCTGTTCACACCCATTGTTTCTTTTCCCATAAATTTTTTAGGCCCATAAACCCCATATTTTTTTGAAATTTGGTGGTTAGTATCGGAAGCCAATAAAAAAGGAATATTCATCTTCTCTCGAAACTTTTCATGAGATTTTTCATCATCAGGGCTGATGCCTATTATCATTATGTCATGTTCACGATACTTGTTAAACTGGTTCGAAAATTCATAGGCTTCAGTAGTACATCCTGGAGTAAAATCTCGAGGATAAAAGTAAATAACTATACGTTTCCCCAAAAAATTTTCCAATCTCAAAGTTTTATTATTAGAATCTTTAAAATTAAAATCTGGAGCTAAATCCCCCTCATTTAGTTGAAACCTTTGATTCAATATATTCACATCTTTTTCTCCTGTAAAATACTTACCTTTTTGTGATGATAATTTTAAGTTTACATAAAAAAGTTAATTAAAATTGGATTTATAGATGTAATATCGATGGTTAATTATGATATTGCCATAGTTGGTGGAGGACCTGCTGGTTTATCTGCAGCTTACACTGCAGCTAAAGCGGGAACTAAAGTTGTTCTTTTTGAACGTGATAAGTCAATTGGGCAATATGTAAGAACTAGTGGAGTATCTTGGATCAGTAATATGAATAACTTAGGTATTCCTGAAAATTTATACAATCCTATTAGGAACTATCGGTTTATATCTCCTAATAATGAAATAATAATCAAAGGATCCAAATATCGTTCATGTGTTTTAGATGTCAGATCATTATATCAGTATCTTTCTTTTCTTGCAGCAAAAGCTGGCGCTGAAATTTGTATTAAATCGGAAGTCATTGATGTCTTACATTCTGAAAATAACAATAGGGTTTCTGGGTTAATAGTCAATACCTTGAAGGGGAAGATTGAGGTAAGATCTACACTTGTAATAGATGCAAGTGGATTTAACAGTTTTATTGGCAGAAAACTTGGATATGTATCGAATTGGAAAAGATATGGAATTGGTGCAGAATACGAATGTTATTGTGATGAGGTAAACAATGAAACTTGGACTTTAATGGTTGGATGTCAATATTCTCCAGCGGGTTATGCATGGCTTTTTCCATTATCAAAAAACCGAGTTCGGATAGGAGTAGGAATTGGAAAACCAGAATCCAATATTGACCCCATCAACTTGTTGAACAAAATAATTGAAAAAAAATTAAAACCACTCGATGAATTGGGTAAGATTCAACCTATAGAATATCACTATGGATATATCCCTAATCAAGGCACAAGAGATTCTACCGTATTTGAAGGTTTGATTTTAGTTGGAGATTCTGCTGGTCAATCAAACCCATTAGTACTTGAAGGGATTAGACATGCTATTGAATTTGGAAGACTAGCAGGCAAAATTGGATCAGCTTCTCTTGCAAGCAACAGTTCAAAAACTTCATTAATGGAATATGAAACTCAATGGAAAAATCAAATTTGTTCTAAAATTGCATCGGCTCTAAGGGTGCAATCCAGATGGATTGGTCTCACAGATAATGAATGGGACCGTGAAATCTCTATATTGAAAGATATGACTGAGGAAGAATTCATAGATTTTATTACCTCAGAGTTTTCAACCAAGAAAATGATAAAATTAGCCATTAATCATCCCAAATTAGTAGCTCGACAACTTTTCAACCTTATCATAAAAAAATAAAGATTTTTATATCTTGACAAGGCAGCAGAACTAATTTGGCTGGAGAATTGGCATCACAATTTACTCCAATTTTGTATGCTTTGGGAATTGGGGTTATGGCTGGAATACCATCGTTAATTCTTTCACGACTACTTTCTCCTCGAAAAAGGTATAATCCAGTAAAATTCCTTCCAATGGAATGTGGACAAATGCCTACTGGTGAAGGACGTTCTCATTTTATGATGCAATATTATGCTTACATATTGATGTTCGTTGTTTTTGATGTTATGTCGATATTTCTTTATGCGTGGGGCTCTTCCCTTTTAGCTATCCCCAAAGAAGCTACTTTACCTATGATGGGCTTTCTTGCTATAATGTTTGCAGCCATGGGTTATGCCTTGTATCTCTCAGGTAGGAAAGGAATATGGTAGTAGAATTGAGGAGTTTGATAGAATTAAATTATCATTGTGGTATATTTATTAATAAAGGAAGTCGATGTTAATTGATTAAAGATCTTATTAACCCTACAAATTTTAACTTGATGGTAAGTAAAGTTAGTGACGTCTTAGTAGGCGCCTTAGATAAACCATTAGGATATGCAATTAATTGGGGACGAAT
>DASUZI010000203.1:0-2422 GCA_036376955.1 Nitrososphaeraceae archaeon | reverse complement strand
CTACTAACGCTATTGCTTGATAATCAGGTTTCATCTAGCCTCGCTGATAATGGTTGTGTGGCAGTATTGTTTAAAGAAAAGTTCACAATATCAAGCAATTTTTGTAGTGTAACAGGTTTTCTAAGAAGTTCAAAGTTAAGTTTGTTGTTGTCTTCAATACTATCGTAGGCGCTTATGAGAATCACTTTGATATTCCCGTTTAATTCTTTGACTTTTGTGCCCAACTCGCAGCCATTCAAATAAGGCATGAAAATCAGAAATCATTAGTTCGTATTTATTCGGGTTATTTAGTAAATGCTCAAGCGCTACCAGAGGATTGGTAAAGGCGTTTACGCTATAGCCATTCTCCTGCAATATTACTTTGAACATTTCACAAATGTCAGGTTCGTCATCTACTATAATAATTGATTTAGAAGACGATGATGAGCAGCAACAACTTGTTAATTGATTAAATGATTTAATAACATCATTAAACTTTGACGTTTATTATCATCGAACCCACCATTTTAATGATTTACAAGAATTATACACACTATTATAACGCTACTAATACTTATAACACTTCTAATACAAAGATAATGATTTTGAAATAAAGATATTACTCAAGCCTGCTATGTTGGTCTGCATTCCCAATGTGGATTGCTTCAAATCATATTAGTAGGCTATAACTAGTTTATTCTTTTATCAATAAATTATATTAAATAAAAAAAGGAAAAAAAAGACTGTAAATATCACCATAAAAAAATCAATAATCAATCAACAGAATACATTGGATTCCATAGCCATTAACCTTCTATTGGAAATACCCTTCAATAATAGTAGTGGGTTATAGCTTTCATTATTGATTATAAATTATCCTAAATATTAAATTTAAATAAATACTAATAATTCAGAATTGAATTGGTGCATAGTATCCATTATGAATCATACAATAGGATTCTATATTCATAATGTATAAAATAAATACAATATAACTCTACGAGTTATATTAGAATTCTAGGCTTCTTTATAAAATCTATATTCATAGTGCCTAAAATCGCAGAACAATAAATTAATAAATAGATTTGCTTATTAGGTGCAACATCATTAATATAGTATTAATGGAGTTTATTCATCATTTTATCAAATAATATTGAGACTAAACAGAATTATATATTATTAGTCGATGATGAAGATGATATCCTAAACCTTTTCTGCGCTTGTTTACAGGCTGTAGAATATAATGTAGTTTTTTTTGTTAATCCCCTTGAAGCCTTAAATTATCTTAACAAGGATGAGAATATTATTACTAATTGTTCTCTAGTTATAACAGATTATAGAATGCCTCAAATGTCTGGAATAGATTTTATAGAGAAAAATTAGAGAAAAAGATACCAATTGTAAAGTAAAAATAATACTTAGTAGTGCATTCATTAAAACTGACCTTATTTTTAATAATACCAAAATAAATAGCCTAAACATCGATAAAATAATTGAAAAATCTATACGTTTAGAAATCTTGAAAAATGAAGTACAAAAATTGGTGAGCCCTATCCAAATATCCAAATAAAATATCTCTACACGATAAATCAAGAATCTAACTAAATAGATTTTAATGGTAATTGTTATTTGTTATAAATTTTTCTTTATTGGTTATCCCTTTTTGTACCAGTACATAATTACCTTCAACTCGCTGTACTTCTCCTAGATCTTCGTCATTAATACCTCGCGCTTCTTTTTTTATAACACCATTCTATTGAATATTAGAAATCGTATTATCATTTTGACTTATCAATTAGATAACAGTATGAGATAATTGTTCTAAATATTGAAAATTTTTGCTTATAATTACAAATCTGTTTTATAGAACACGATTCAAATAATAATAAAATACCTCTATTTTCACATCAAAATATGTCAAATAGTTAATATAATTAGGATTGATAAAGTTGGTAATAATCTTGTTGTCACTTTTGACCAAGATAAAAAAAATAAAATTATAAAACCAGTTAACAGAATGTATTATTTTATAGAAGAAGTTTGTTTCCGTCTTTGCCTCATGTAAAAGTTTAGAAGAAAGAAAGCTACAAGTATATAAGGTAATGAATAAGGGAATGGTATTGCAAAAGAGATAGCAAGACTAATGGCAATAGATATCCCTAGCCAAAGAACTTGGTTTAGTATAAAATTTTTATCAGTAAAATCAATCATCATCAATTATTTTATAATCTTTATGTTATTTATAAATTAGATAATAAAAAGTAACATAATATGATACTAATTAATAAAAAAGATTCAAAATTGACTAATTTGAATGTAAATTAAATCAAAATTATATCGTTTTGTGGTACTATATTATTGCAGAGTTTCAATATCACATCAAATATTAAATAAAAAATATCATCTTAGAAATTAAATAGTTTGTTGTTATAAGACTTTAATG
>DASUZI010000202.1:0-2241 GCA_036376955.1 Nitrososphaeraceae archaeon | reverse complement strand
TATTAAACTAATTGAAATAATTAACATAATTAGATCCGTATAGAAAATTGTAAATCATAATACTTGTAAAATACAAAAAAATTCAAAAAATAATGAAAAAAATGGTCATAATGTAGAAAATCCATAACTTGACCATTTTCGGTCGACAAGGGTCTTGGTATCATTATCTGCTTCCGCTAGTTTCTGAATTTCTCGCATAAATCCTTCTTCTTTTGTTTTAGTAGTTGCATCTATACCCATTTTCGAACCAAGATTAACTATCGGAGACGCAGGATCTAATGTGTCAGTTGGAGCATTATCAATAATAACTGTATCGCGTTTAGGATCAAATTTTGTAGTAATTGCCCAAATTACTTCATTTATATCATGCACATTAATATCGTAGTCAACTACAACAAAAATTTTCGTAAGTGATAATTGGCCCATTCCCCATAAACCCATCATTACTTTTTTAGCTTGTCCAGGATATCTTTTTTTGATAGATATTATAGCAATGCCTTGAAACCATCCTGAAGCAGGCATCGAAAAATCGATCACCTCTGGTTGAAACATCTGAATAAGAGGAAGGAACGACTGTTCAATGACTTTACCTATGTAAGCATCTTCTAAAACTGGTTTACCAACAACGGTGGTCAGGTAAATTGGATTTCTTCTTCTCATCATGCATGTTAAATTAAATGTCGGATAAGGCTCAGGTGGAGTGTAAAAACCAGTATGATCTCCAAATGGTCCTTCTATTCTTATTTCATTTGGATCAACATATCCTTCTAATACAATCTCAGAATTTGCGGGTACTTCTAAATTAACTGTCTTGCATTTTACCAATTTTAATCCCTTCTTTCGGATAATACCTGAAAAGAAAAATTTATCCATTCCTTCAGGAACTGGAGCTATTCCACTAAAAATTGTAGAAGGGTCTGCTCCAATTACTATTGCAGTCTCAATAGGTTTATTGTGTTCCTTAAGAATTTCATAATGTTGAGCCCCTCGTTTATGTGTCTGCCAATGCATAATTGCTTTTTTTTCATTAATTATTTGAATTCTGTAAACGCCAATATTTCTAATCCCAGTTTCCGGATGTTTTGTTATAGTTAATCCGAATGTAATAAATTTAGCAGCATCACCTGGAAAGGATTTCAGAATTGGTAATGAGTCAAGATTAGCATTTTCAGTTTCAATCATTTCTGTAATAGGTCCATTTTCAACATACTTTGGAGCATATGCACCTATTTCTGATAGCTTAGGTAGAACTTTTAATTTATCAAAAAGATTAGAAGGTATTTTCAATTTTGTTAAATCTGTAACTCTTGTACCGATTTCTTTAAAATCCTGAATATTAAGAGCAATTTTTAATAAATCAATAGTTCCAAATGCATTACCTAAAATTGGCATAGCGTATCCTTTAACATTTTCAAAAAGTATGACAGGAGAATTTCCTGAATACATCATTCGTCTCATAATCTCAGCAATTTCAAGGTTAGTATCTACCTCTGTTTTTACACGGTGTAATTTGCCTATAGATTCAAGAGCATCAATATATTCTGATAAACTATCAAAAGTCATGAATCAACAATAGATAAGCTAGTCGATAGCGTTATAAAAACAGCTCTTAATTAAATGATTCATAATATTTACAGAAGACCGTAATTTATAACGATTCCGGGTATAAAAGAGAAAAAGGAAATTGAAGTCATCAGTTAGTGATTTTTTATTATCCCCCAAACTATTACTGCAAAAATGAAGCTAAAAATTCCCAAAAGAACAGGAAAATCAATTGAATTTAAATTATTAATCAATAAATCAATTTCTGTTGAATTCATACTAGTTTTTTAATTTTCAATATATTATTGGGTAACCCTTGTCATTATTGATTATTTACGAAAAAATAATTTACTCTTCTATAAATAGAATCAAAAAAATTCATATTCTCAAATTTAAGTTAAAGATAGAGAGTACGTCGAAAAAAATTAATAGAAACAATCTCTAATTTGTTTTAAAATTCTTGCGGTTGCACCCCAAATTATTTCGTTGTTATATCTGAATAAATATGAATTAGTAAAATTTCGGTAATTAAAATTACTATCTAGACTCTCAAACAAATCAAATACCGGAATATCTAATATATTAGAGACTTCATCCACAAGTAGATTAGTTTGTTTTATCCTATCCTGAAAAGTAATAAAAGGAATTATTATATAATGAGAAGTTAATGTTTTAACTAGTTGAAAACATCCATTAATA
>DASUZI010000201.1:0-26913 GCA_036376955.1 Nitrososphaeraceae archaeon | reverse complement strand
TATATATATCCATATTATTAAGACTTAGAACTATGAAATTGTATAGGTTCTTTTACATTTAGTGGAGATAAATAAAATATTAAATAATATTATAGTGTATGTTCATCTGGATTAAAAAATGAGCAACTCACTCTGGTAATGAATCACAAACCATTTTGTCTTCCTCATTTTTAACAAACAAAAAGCGGTTATCTTTAAAAATAAAAGTCAATTCTTTTCCCTGCACCTCAATATCCAGTAACTCTTGTCCTTTTATTCCATCATATTTTGCCATGAACATTAATTGTATTTCAACATTTTTAAAAATTTCGATTAATTTTTAAAAAATTTATATGAATTTAAGAGAGTTTACGAGTTGACTAGTTGTATTTCTTCCTCGTTGGATTTTCCAAGTAATTTTGTAGGATCAGTAAAATTATGTTTACCCCAGGAAACAACTACGTTCGCATAAATTGTTGAAACTTTATCAGTATCTGATGACAATTTGATATCAATAATTTCATCAATATCAAATAACGTGGATTTGGCTTCCTCTTCCGTTTCAGGATAAAAAGGACTGTCATTTTTAACAATAAAAATCCATATTCTATGATGAATTTTTGGATTCCGTGTCCAAAAAAAAACTGCTTTCCTAATAAATTTTACAGAGTATATAACTTTGCTTTTGAATTTCAGGTCCACATTTATTGTTATTCTGAAAGTATTATCAAATTTATTATATGCTTTTTCCCATAAGGGTTGATTAAATAATTCTCTAATTTTACCATTTATTTTCAGACTTAAATTAAAAGATATTAGTTCATTTGGAGTAGTTTTACTTGTTATATTAGTTAAAACAATGCTATCCAAGGAATTTATTTTTTCACTCAATGATTAATTACCATGTGGTATGATTTATATCCTAAATATGTACTTCACTATTTAATGCAAGCAGAAATTACAAATTATTCTAATAATGAAATAGAATTAAAGTTAAAAGACGAAGATATTTCTATTATGTACATTATACAACATCATATCTTAAAGGAAAAAGATATAGAATTTGCCGGCATCGTGATGAAACATCCATTGATCAAAGAGTATTTGATGAAAATAAAAAGCAAGGAAAATCCAATGGACATTTTAGATAAGTCAATAAAATCTGCTGATGAATTTTTAAAAGATATATCACTTTCAATTGAAAGTTCCCAAGAAAAGGTGGTCTAAGTTGAAATTCTGTCCACATTGTGAAACAAGAATGCGATTAAAATTTGAAGAAAATCAAGTCGCATGTCCTAAGTGTGGGTTTACCAGTTCTGAACAAAAATCTACTGTTACTGTTAATGTTGGTAACATAACAACACAAGAACAAAGTGCTTTAAGAATACTGGACGGTGAAAATAATACACAAGCTCTTCCTACTCTTAATATAGATTGTCCCAAATGTAATAATAATTTAGCAGTATGGTGGATGCTTCAGACTCGGTCTGCTGATGAAGCAACTACTCAATTCTATCGTTGCACGAAATGTAGCCACACGTGGAGAAACTATTCATAATATAAATATTTAGATCTCCAAAAGATTTCTTGAAATTTTAATAGTAAGATTTAAAATTGTCAGATGTTAGCCTGAACATTGTATAATTTGACTTTTCTAGCAAAGACAAAAACTCCTGATGAATGGAAAGCCATTACCTCTGCCATATCTACCCTTGTTGATGAAGCAACCTTTGAAGCATCAGTAGAAGGAATATCATTTAGAGGAATGGACCCTTCCCATGTAGCATTAATTGATATTTATTGGCCTAACTCTTCATTCGAAAAATACGATTGTGACTCGTTAATTAAGTTTGGTGTTAGAATCGATGAATTTTCTAAATTAATAAAGAGATCCGAAAAAAAGGATTCAATAGAAATATCTATCAATAAAGAAAGTATGTTGATTCTCAAAATACAAAATGGGTATAAAAAAGAATACAAAATGAGATTAATCGAAAGTTCTTCTAGCTCTACTCCTCTACCAAAATTAAATTTCAATTCAAAAATAATATTAACAGCATCTGCATTTGATAAAATATTATCAGACATTCAAGTACTTTCTGAATATATTACTATAGATTGCAAATCCGATAGTATTAGATTTTTAGGCAGAGGGGATTCCGGTGAAGCGGATATATTTTTAGAATCTAAAAGTGAAGGTTTAGAAGAGTTAACTTCTAATGAAGACAGTATTGGGACATATAGTATTGACTACTTAATAAAGATCACAAAGGCAATAAGTGCAGTTGGTGGGTCTGTGATTGCCGAATATTCTAGTAAAATGCCTCTCAGGCTCGAATTTACTGTTGCAAACCTTGGAAGAATTCACTTTTATTTAGCTCCGCGTATACAAGATTAACAACAATAAATCAAATCTTCTCCTTAGGTTTATGGTTGCTCTTATCGAAGCATTAATCTAGGAAAACAGAATATTCATCAGGTATATGCGTATTGTTATGAAATTTGGAGGATCATTATTGGATAACGAAAAAAAGATCCTTAATGTAATAAATATAATAAAATCATATTATTCTCAAAACTATGAAATTGTAGTTGTCATTTCTGCTCTGTATGGAATTACTGATAAAATTTCTGATTTATGTGATGATATTAAAAAAATAAATAGAAATTCACTTAATTTGTTTCTTCAAAATATTGAAAATATTCATATTGAGCTAGTGGAACAAGTCATACACGAGGAGAAAGATAAACATCAATTATTACATCTACTTAAAGATTTATTAAATGAGTTCAGGGATGTACTACTAGGTATTTCTATTATAGGGGATATAACCCCAAAATATAGAGATTATCTTTTATCCTTTGGAGAACGATTATCAACCCCTATAGTATCTTTTGCCTTAAAATCTACCGGTATTAAATCCATGTATTTGAATGGAAAGGAAGTAGGAATCTTAACTGACTCTAATTTTGGTGATGCAAAGCCATTGATGAATACGACTAAACTTAGAGTACATCATAAAATTGAGCCATTAATTAAACAGGGAATAATTCCAGTTGTTACCGGGTTTATTGGTTGTGATCAGAATGGTAATGCAACCACCATTGGAAGGGGAGGCTCGGACTATTCAGCAACTATAATCGCTGCGAGCATAAATGCCAGTGAGGTGTGGTTATGGGGCGATGTGAATGGATTGATGACGGCTGATACAAAGATTGTTAAAAATGCTCTCGTTGTTGAAGAGGTTTCGTTTTCTGAGGCCTTAGAATTATCTATGTTTGGTTCAAAGTATATGCATCCAAGAGCATTAGAGCCTGTTATGGATTCTAAAATTTCTGTGAGAATAAGAAATGCAAATAATATTGATCATCCTGGCACTTTAATCACTCAATTGCCCACTCTAACTTATAATAAGACTGTAAAATCAATAACTGTAATTAGAAACACAGCGCTTATTGACGTTAGTGGAGGAGGATTAATAGGTACCCCTGGGACAGCTGCAAAGATATTTGATGCTTTAGCTAAAAATCATGTTAATATTATGATGATTTCTCAAACTCCTTCAGAGTCCAGTATTACCATTGTAGTAAAAAAACAAGATTTAGACAAAGCTATCATGACTCTAGAGTTAAATTTCCTGGGAAGATTGATTAAGAGAATAGATGTTAGTGAAAACGTTGCCGTTATTGCTGTAGTTGGATCAGGAATGAGAGGTATTAAAGGAGTAGCAGCTAAAACCTTTGGAGCAGTCGCTAAAAGAGACATCAATGTAATTATGATAACCCAAGGATCTTCTGAACTTAATCTTGCGTTTGTCATTGATGACAAAAATTGCGAGGAAGCAGTTAATGTTCTCCATCAAGAATTTATAAACTCCAATGATTTATCAGCAAAAAGTTAAATTTTGTTTTTAATATGATGTACAAGTTGTCAAAAGGAAAATTATATGTGGTGGGTGTTGGACCAGGAAATCATGATCATATGACATATAGAGCGAAACAGGTAATTGAAGAGAGTGAAATAATAGTAGGATATGACACATATGTTTCTCTTGTTGAAGATCTAATTGAAGGAAAAGAGATTTATCGATATGCAATGACTCAAGAAGTAGACAGAGCCAATCAAGCAATAGAATTTGCTGAGAATGGAAAAATAGTTTCTCTAGTTTCTTCTGGTGATCCTGGTATATATGGTATGATTGGTTTAATTTATGAAATTTTAGCAGAAAAAGGATGGACCAAAGAGAGAGGAATGTATGTTGAATGTGTGCCTGGTGTTTCTTCTTTAAATTCCTGTGGAGCTTTAGTAGGTTCTCCATTAATGACTGATTTTGCAGTAGTTAGCATGAGTGATCTTTTAGTGCCATGGGAAATGATTGTAAAAAGAGTAGAAGCCGCTGCAATAGGGGATTATGTTACTGTAATATACAATCCAGCTAGTAAAAAAAGAATTCACCAACTAAGGGATACAAGGGATATCCTATTAAAATATAGAAAACCTGATACTCCTGTGGCAATAATAAAAGGAGCCTATCGTGATAGTCAAGAGATAGTTTTAACAAATTTACAGGATATGCTAAATCATAGCGATATTATTGGAATGATAACAACTATAATAATAGGAAACTCGTCGACATATAATTATAATAATATGATGATTAACCCAAGAGGCTATAAATCGAAATATCAACTAGTCAAAGAGTAGTAATGGATAGCAACTAATCTGAAGTAACTTTCCAACGAATGAACCGATTTCGTGAGCAAATTACAACATTGGTTCATTGTTCTTGAAATGATTTCTTATAGGTTGTATTAGTTTGCACAGATATGTTGAGGTAGATTGTTTTATATCTTGAGGATGAATTTTTTGTTTATCATAGTCTTCTTTTAATTCTGAATAATTATCATAAGAAATAGTTCCTCCATATTTTGAAGGACGTTCAATGATAAAATCGTTGAAACTATGAAATATAATATATTTAATAATTTCAAGGATTGGATTATTCTCTGAAACACCAATAGGACAGAACGATTTCTTGATTTTCGCTTCAATTGTTTTGTTATCGTCATGAATAAATATTCCACTCATTGGCTTACTTTTGCTCATTTTACTAGAAATCCTCAAATCTTCTGAACTGTCTTCAGTTAATCCTAATTTGACAGGTTCAGACAATCCTGGAAGTAAATGATGATGTAAACTGACTGGGACCTTCCATTTCAATTTCGGAAAAACTTCTCTCATTAGCATATGTATTTTTCTCTGGTCAGTACCGGAATGTACAAGATCTAAATCCAGAGCGTGGATATCAGTTGACTGCATAGCAGGATAAAGAAATTGAGAAAAGTCGAGATTCTCGTTTGCATTTCTTCCCATAATTGTCAAGGATCTCATTGTTCTTGATAGAGTAATGTGTTTACAAAATTGCATAAAATTCTTCCAATAATCTCCATATTCTAAATAAAGTTCACTTCCAAGAACGATGTTTACCTTAGGGCAAAAAAATCTAAAAGCCTCGGAATAGTATTTTGATATTTCATTTATTTTACTCCAGTTTCCCTCTAATTTATTATTGATAAAAGTATGCCAATCTGCAAGAAATACTGTAGTGTGAAAATTCGCTTTTATTAAATCATTTATTTTAAAGCCGGGCAGAATAAGACTTCCAAGATGGAGCTTACCTGAAATTTCTAGACCTATGTAATGTTTAGGCTTGGTGTTAGTCTGGAGAAGATTTCTTAACTCATTAATTGTAACAATTTCTTCCGTTGGTTCGGAAGTTATAAGTGATAGCTTTGATTCTAAATCCATATAGACTTTCGAGATGTCAATAGTAATTAAATTTTACATCTTTGATAAAATACTGTGGAATCAATATATTTTAATTACAAAAATCTCCAAATGGTATTGAAATTTGAGTATTATGAAATAAAAACTTCATTTCTAATTTAAGTAATCACTTGTTTTGATTAAAATCTGATTAATTAATCAATCAATCAATCAGAAATAGCTATTTGAATTTTATATTGAGACTTGATACATATATTGTGTAAAATTATTTTTTCCTATTAGTATTGTTTATTTTTTATTTTCTTTTACACTACTTTTAAATAGTAAAAACAAGTTGATTTATTGTATTACAACATTTCAGCCAAACAGAGAAAGAAATCTAAAAAAGACGTAACATAGATTTGACATGAGATATATCCCAAACATTCAAAATATAATGATGGTAATAAAAATTTTTTGAATCTACTAATCGCAATATTATATTATTATCACTTTTTTATAGAATATGGAAATGGGGTTCATAGTTAAGGATGTAAAAAAGGTTCTACTTGGTAAAAAATAAGAATATAAAGGCTCGTAAAAATATTTTCCTTGTAAAAAATGAAATTATTAGAGTATCAAGGAAAGGAGATTTTTAAAGATTATGGGATCAAAGTACCAAATTCATATTTGGCTAAAAATATTGAAGAAGCCAAAAAAGGTGCTGAAATAATTGGCTTTCCATTTGTATTAAAATCACAACTAACAGTAGGTGGTAGAGGAAAGGCTGGAGCAATATTAAAATGTAAGAATGAGAAGGAACTTGAGGAAAAATTTGAGGAACTCATCAATAAGGAAGTAAAGGGAGAAAAGCCGAAGACTATTTTACTTGAAGAAATGGCTGACATAAAAAGAGAGTTTTATTTGTCTTTCTTTCTAAATAGAACTAAAAGATGTTATTCAATCATTGCTTCTTCCCAAGGAGGTATAGAGATTGAAAGTGTTGATAACAAGATTATAATTGATCTGCCTGATGTGGATATGATTTCATCAGAATTAGCAGCTGAAGTGGCTGATAAAATGAATCTAACCACTACTGAAAAAACTACTTTTATCGATTTAATTAAAAAGTTATCAAAACTAATTTATGAAAAAGAAGCTGAATTGGCAGAAATCAATCCATTAGCCTTGCTAGATGGTGGGAAATTTGTAGCATTGGATGCCAAAGTGATAATAGATGATAATGCTTTATTCAGACATGATGACATAAAAAAGTATGAAGAGTTGTCAGAATTAGAATCTCAGGCAAACAATAATGGATTTTCATTTGTGGAGTTAGATGGAGATATGGCAATCATTGGTAATGGGGCTGGCTTAGTGATGTCAACTTTAGATATGGTTAGCGACGCTGGAGGAAAGGCAGGAGCATTTTTAGATTTTGGAGGAAGAGCTACAACTGAATCAATATATCAGGCTTTAAAAGTTATAAGTAAAGTAAATAAAATTCGTTCAATTCTTGTCAATTTATTTGGTGGAATAGTAAGAACAGACCTAGTTGCACAAGCAATTCTTAATGCTTATAATGATGGAACAATTAAAGTGCCTGTTTTTGCAAGAATAACTGGAGCTGAATCTGAAAAGGCGAGAGAATTGCTTAATAATAGTAAAGCTAGATTGTTTAATACTGTAGAAGAGGCCATAAGTGCAGCGGTCCAATACCAATAGAAAAAGTGAAGTAAAATGAGTTTTAAATTTGATTTATTTAATATACTAATTGGTAACGAAAACGATAAGGACTATAAAAATAAACCTGTCATTATTCAAGGAATTACTGGGAGTTTTGGTTCCACCCATACGAAACTTATGAAGGGCTATGGAACAAATATAGTTGCAGGAGTTACACCAGGCAAAGGAGGCCATACTTTTGAAGATATCCCTGTTTTCAATACGGTTGCTGAAGCTGTTAAGGAAAACCCTGTAGAGATTTCAGGAATTTTTGTCCCTGCACCATTCTTTTTAAATGCAGCAAAAGAGGCAATAGATAATGGAATAAAGTTACTAGTAGCAATTCCAGAACATGTTCCTATAATTGATTCCATCAAAGTATTAGAATATGCTAAAAAAAGAGGAGCCAAAATGATTGGTCCAAACACGCCTGGCATCATAGTACCAGAAATAATGAAGGTAGGAATTATGCCAGCCAAACCTTTTACGAAAGGTTCGACAGTAGTTTTCTCAAGAAGTGGAACCCTCATGTATGAAGTATCCTATACTCTATCTACTGCAGGGTATGGGCAAAGGTTTTGTCTAGGAATAGGGGGAGATCCAATAAACGGAACAAATCTTATAGAAGCTTTTGAACTCATAAAGGAAAGGAACGATGTTGAATCAATTGTAGTCGTAGGCGAAATAGGTGGTGACGCGGAAGAAAAATTAGCAGAATATATCATTTCAACCAATTTTTCCAAGCCAGTTGTTGCCTATGTTGCAGGTAGGGCCGCTCCTAAAGAAAAGAAAATGGGACATGCTGGAGCAATAGTCTATGGAGATTATGGTTCTGCAGACTCTAAGGTTTCAAACTATTCAAAGGCAAACGTACCGGTAGCAAAAAGTCCTAGTGAAGTCCCTGAATTATTAAAATCTAAACTGAAAAAATAACCAAGACAAGGAATCTTTTTAATAACTCATCCTTCTTTATATTATAGAACAAATGCAGGAAAATAGATTTTGTGACAGATGTATGCAAAAAACTTTGCAGGAAATTGTTGAAAATGAGGAGACAATATATACATATAAACGTAAAAAGATTTACAAATGTACCATTTGTGGTAGTGCATCATATAAAAGAGGATTAAGACCATCTGCGGAATCTGTTTACTAACTAACAGTTAATAAGAAAATAAGTTTTCAACCAAAAACATGTTTCAAAATATTTTAAATAATTTTCTAGATTCCAAAAGACATTATATACAAGACTTTAAACCAACAAATATTATAGCAGAAATATTACCAAATGAGTTTTCAGATTTTTTTCCTATCGATAAACAGATATTAGTAAAGCTTCATCAATTTGTATCTAATAACCCGATTTATTTTAAAAAAACAAATATTTCAATTAAAAATTTAGATTTTATTTCCTATGAAGGAGATGTAAATGAGTTTTACTTAAGTAGTAAGAAATATGATACAAATTATCAACCATTTTATCCTACATGGATGTTATCAGCCTTTCTACTTTGCCTAAAATCAAAGGAGTTAGGATTTACGGAACTCATTGATATTGGTGCTGGAGATGGACGAATTTCTTATTGTGGTTCTTTGTTAAATCTTAGATCATTTGGAATTGAGTTAGACACTAATCTAACAGAATTACAAAAAGAGCTTTGTAAGAAAACTGATATTAAATTTGAAATAATGAATGATGATGCTTCCCATTACAATTTTGCTAAATTGGGATTATCTAAACCAATTTTTTTTGTATCTGGCCTTCCTGAAATGGGAGAGATGTTTATTGATAATTTAATGCAAACAACTAAACCTAATAATTTCCTAAAATTTGGTATCGTTTTTTTAGGAAGTACCTTTAAAAGAAAATTTGCAAGTGATGATACATATTATGGATGGGGAGAAATTATAAAAAAAAATAATTTAAGGATAATAGGTGAAATAGATTTACCAACCCATTGGACAAACGACAATAATACTGAAACAAAGTATTTGATAACAAATCAATCATTGAATTATATTGAATAGAATAATATTCAATGGATTAGAAACGAGAAAGATTCCAAATCTAATGAAGGATCGTGTCAAAGTAATAGAAGACAATGAGTCATATGATGAAGGATTATACAAATTCCAAAATCTAGCAATTGAAATGGGAAATATTTATTTTACAACATATTTACAAAAGAATCCTAATGCATCAATATTTGAGAGAGAAATAATCACTCAAATATTAAATTTTTTAAGTATAGTTAGATGATCAAGTTATAAATAGTATTAACTATTATTTTTGTTTCCAAAAATTTCATTTGCAGGAAATTCATTACTACTTGGAGTATTATTATTAGTAGTAGTATTATTACTAATAGTATTATTATCTATTGACCAAATTTAAAAAGAATCAATCGTATTTTGAAATGTTGTTAATTAGTAATTTGTAATATAAACTGCGAAATAACCTTACCTTTTAATTGTATTGTAATATTATTACGTTTTATTTAAAATTCGTGAGCTTCATTTTTTAGCTCGAACGAGTAATTTAACGAATTACGATGACAGTCTATTATTTAGAATTTAAGAAAAAAATTTTTAATGGAATTCTTCTGAGAAGGTGAAAAATTAAATAAATTATCTTAGAAATATTTGTATTGATTAAATTAACAAATTACATGACTAACTAATTAAATATTATGTTAATTACTTCATTGTTAGAAGAAAAGATGATTTTCATATACAAATAATAATCATTCTAAATTTATTTACTGACTTAATAAAAATCCTATAATATTGTAGATGATATGCATCACACTGCTAAAGGAAAAATATACTATAATGACAATAGCAGTATAAATTATTGCAGCTACAATTACAACAACCGTTTATGGTGTAAGCCCTAAATTTCTATGTTCTGAATACGGCGGAGATTGGTCAAATGGTAAATGTAAGGTCTAAGCGGCGAAGATAAAGCAGACTATGAGGATGCTGTGTGCGACGATCCCGAAGATTCTGCTAAATACAGAAATTTGGGGTGGATTACATTTTTCGATATTCTACATTTTAGATATTATATATTTGACAAATTACAATTCAAGGAATTATAAAAAAAATTCTTTGGACAACATGTTGAAATCAATCGATAGGATTGAAAACACTAATACATATATTACAAATCTGGATCTCATAAGCTTCTAAATATTCACCTTATAAAACATAGTTCGAAAATAAAACAATTATTTGAAAGGCAAATAGGTAGGTATTGTTAGCACAACAAAATCTCGATGAAAACAAATGAAAACAATGAGAATGCATGGAAACAATGAAACCATCCAGAAAACATAGATATGAAATTAAGTTCCCTGTGATCGTTTTTTAGATTTACCCATTTCTTCCAATACTTGTTTCATATAATCTTGTATATTTTCTTCTGAAAGAGAAGTCTCTATTCCGGTTTTTTCTTCTAATTCTTTTTCTTCTTTTTCGACTACAGTTTTAACATCACTTACAGCTCGTTGAAGTTCAGAAGTCATTTGAGCTTTTCCAATACTACTTAATAAATTTATATTTCTTTTTGTTTTTAATTTAATGGTTTGTCTTAACTTTACATCTTGTGACAGAGAAACCGCCATCGCATAAAACCCAAAATTAAATAAATAGATTGAGATTATCACAAATGATAATGAAGAAAGACCAAACGGTGGAAATGATGTCATGATAAGCGTACCTTGGGTAATAATAAAAATTAGAATCAGACCGAAAGCTGTCATTATCAAATATTTTCTTATTGGATTTGTATTTCCAAGTCTTTTACCTACCTTCCAAAACGAATAACCTATCATAACTCCTCCCACGACAGTCCCAAGATTTTGAATAAGGTATAAAAATACTAGTGATTGATCAGCATTAGGAATTTCAAGACCATATGAATCTAAATTTACTACAATATAAAGAACAAATGAAATGACAAGTGTAACAATTAACCTAAGTCTATACACTTTTTCTAAATAATTATTTAAAAGGATATATGACCCAACTAAAAAAAGAAATAAAGATATAGCAATCAAATGGGTATAAATGTCATAAAAAAATTCAAATGGATCTCCATCTGAAATGGGATATACAACTTCCATTGATGGAGTAATAAGAACAGGTTTATCTAATAGATACAAATTTTCACTAAAATATCCAAAAAAGAAGGATACTGCAAAAATAATAAAAGAGAATCCATAGATTAAAAGTATTATTGAAGATCTATCAGAAATATACCAATTGATAAATTTTAAAGCTAAGATGATTAGGAAAAGAGAACCAATAATCGCCATAATATTATTTGTAATTAATAAATTTATAGTAGAATACTTTGAAAATAAAAGTATTGATACAATAACTATACAAAGATTTGAAATTAATATACCATTAATAACTTTACTAATTAATAATAAATTAGACAAATATTTTGATTTAGAAATGATATTCACATTATCTTTAGAGACAAAATTTTGAAGCCATATTATTCCTGTTATAGTAACCAAGGTTATAAAGATGAAAAGAGAAATACCCGTTGAAGATAATATAAATTCCGTTATAAAGTCTGGTATTATACCTAAAGAGGTATCTACTACCAAAAAAATCGAAATGAATATAAAAAATATTACAATCTTCTTGCTATCATAAAAAAAAGTAGAAGTAAATTTTCGTAAATTCATATATAGAAAGTTATGTTAATGTCTCTTAGATATTTGTCCAGTTTCAGACATATTGATATTGTCTGTACTTGTCATATTGATATTGTCTGTTGCACTTTGCGCTACAATTGAAGTAATAGAGAAGGTTGTTGATATCATTACCAATCCAATGACAATTAAAATTCCCAGAAGGAATATTTTTTGCATTTAACCACAAATTATCTTCTTTATATATAAATATATTGATACTGAAAACCTTATCTATTGTAATACTATATCTAAGAGACTTATTAGAGCTTTGAATTTAATTTAATAAAGGTTATTAATCACATACAATCTTTTTTATTGAATGGGATCATTACTAAAAATACAACTATAATATTAGTGTTATATAATATATACTAATTCAAGATAGTGAAAATGCTATTATTAATAGAATAAATGTAAATTTAATAATATCATCTTTTAAACAGTTATACAGTTTCTCTCCAAATGGTTTCTATGATCTCTATAGTATTGGTGTATGTTGTATATTCTATACATAAATTCATGTATTTTCCATACTAGGATAAGTAGCTAAAGCCATACTTAATATAACGAGATTATAAGCAAACATTATCAATTTAGTTAGAAATAAAATCAATTTTATGTGTGAATTTTATATTCCATATTAATTAATTTCCAGCTATATATGCTTTAGACATAAAATAAATTTTGCATTCACAGAATGGTATTATAATTTTAATAAATTAGAATTAACTATAGGTTTTTACTTATTATTATAAAAGATTTGTATCGATTTTTTAAATAACTTTTTGAATTCAACAAATTAGAAGATACTCGATAACTTGAAATATTTTTTGTTTTTGTGTTTTTCTAGTCGAAACATTTAAGATGTAAAATATCAATGATAAAAAATACAAGCATGTTTTTTTCAGAAATCAATTAGTAGACTGAGTAATTGATAGATAATATCAGATAACATGAAAAGACCTATTTAATCTAGAAAAGGCAATTACAAGTATATTATAAAAACTTAGACATTTCGTAAATAATTTATATAGATATGGATTTATAACTGGTGTTTATTCTAGTGTTAATGTAAAATTACTCAAAGGAGGAAACTGCTAAAATTATAAATCTTTTCGAGAAATATTTGATAGATTTTTCCTACATCTTACTAAATTTAAATTTCTTTTATATTTAATTATATAATTATATTTTAATAAAAATCATTTTTATTTAAATATTATTTTCCAAATTAATAAATTTGTATTCCATTAATTATGACCATAAAAATTATCAATTTTTAGTCACATTTTCATAACTAATATATTGACGATAATTTTATATTCAATTCAAAAATTAATTACACAACACTTTTTTTTAGATATTAATCCAAATTACCAGATTATTCATAAAAAAATTTTGTTTAAATTTCCTCTTTAATAAATTATAATGTATTCCATCAAAATTGATATATAATATATTTTTATTAACAATTTGGTAAGTTAAGTATTTACCAAGAAATATATATACCAAGAAATAAAAAAAATATTTATAGAAATATATTAGATTTTATTTAGAAAGAGGTATATTATCAATTACAATGTGGAATAAATCTTAGTTTGATACAATTGGGTAAACTGCCAGAATAATTGGGATTCTAGTCTTTATGTCCGAGAATTAAGTTAAAGGATGCTGATTTTTATCCAGCAAGCTAAATAATACCTAGACTCCTAAATTAACTTAATAACGTGATCAATTTATACTAGTTAAATTAGACTTTTTAATGATTTTAATTTCAATATGTTTTTAATTTATATACATCTTAAAGGAAAAGGAAGATATTGCTGACCAATGGAAACGACAATAAGAATACAACTAATGAGGTAAATACATCATTAATAACAAAAAATACAACTTCTACAAAGAAACCTTCCTATAGGATTTTGTATGTAGATGATGATCTCGATATTCTATTTTCAATTAAAACTGGGTTAGAATATTATGGGTTTATAGTTGATACGTTTTCTAACCCATTGGAAGCGCTATCCACATTTAAACCAGAATTATATGATCTTGTTTTAGTCGATATTAAAATGCCTTTGATGAGTGGGTTTGAATTTCATCAAGAATTACGGAAAAAAGCACTTTATGGTACAGAAATAAAGACTTGCTTTATTACAGCATATGAAATTTATTTTGAGACATTAAGAAAAGAATTTCCAGAATTATATGATGGCTGTTTTATACGCAAACCTATAAAGATAGACGATTTGGTAAACAAGATAAATGAAGAATTAAGCCAAAAAATCTAACACAACTAGCCTTATCTACAAGTTCTAAAAATTTATACATTTGTTTATTCCTGTTCTTAATCAATCTCGTATATCTTAAGTAATCATAGACATACTAGTAATATAAATATAGTATTTTAATTATATAGGTTCATTAATGTAATCACAATTATAAATTTTCTTGTTATTAAAAAATTAGATTCATCGGTTCTCGTTAATAAAATTTAGAATGAGATATCAAACTGGTATATATTTCATTTTTACAGGATTATCTTTGTTTCCAAATATATTTTCTTTATAGGCAGAATATAATTTTATTATTTGACCATGTTTAATCTGATAATCACCAACATAATGGATAATTTCCTTGTATTTATCATCCAATATCATTAAAGAGTGTGCCAAGCCACCATCAAGTAAGATATGGTTATCATCTCCTATATCCATCACCCTTCTTGCAAAAATAATACCGGGTCCCCAAATATTTTGATTATTGTTGGCATCGTTAACTATAAAAACTGGACCTGTTGCCATTCCAATTCTAACAGCTAAAGAGGATTCTTTATCTTTACCAACATTATGTCTTTTTAACTTGTTGTGTAACTGTATACTTAATTCAAGAGGGGCTTCAGGATTCGAGGTGAATCCTATTGCCATTCCATCACCAGTAGGAAGTACCTTTTTATCTATGCTTTTTCGGAATATTTCACTAGATATCACAAAATTATTTAAAAATTCAATTTTTTCTATTTGCTTTCTAACTGACAAGATTGGACTTGAAAGTCCAACAATATCAATAAAGAAAAAATTAGCATTTATTACACTCGATGGCCCAAGGTCAGATATTTTATCGTTTCCATAGATTCCTATTAATTTTTTATATAATTCTAAATGATTTTCATGAAATGCCATATCAAGATAAAATACAGGCTTAGTTTTTATCGATGCTTTGCAAACACTACAAATGAGAGATGAAGAACTTGGAAATGACAGTAATGAGTTTTTATCCAATTCAAATTTGATCCATGAAGGATGATTTGAATTAGATCCAATTAATGATAAAAATTTTATTTTTCTAACTAATTCATCATCCTTTCCATCTAATTTTATTTGTAAGACTCCATCAAAGAGTGGACGGATTTTTTCTATGATAGACTGTTCAACAACTGTATCATCTATTGTAAAAAGCGAAAGTATGTTATTATTTCTTAAGGAAAAGGACAACGTATTGATAAATCGTAAAACATCTTTTTCATCAAAAATATTAAACAGATGTGAAAGTGAATCTATAACTATACATATTTTTTTTTGTTGGAGAGATGATGAATTATATTCTTCTTGTTCATTGATAAGAAGATTTTTTTGTTCTTGCTTTGAAGTGAAAATATATTTATCTATTTCTTTTTGTACAGCAGTTAAGCTATTATCAAATACAGAATTATTTGTCCCTGATGTATCAATTTGTTCTCTCAAAAAAGGATTAATAAATAAAGAATTAGAATCAAGGATTGAAGACAATCCATTAAATAATTTTTGATATTGTCGCTTGGTCAAAGTTGAACTCACGAAAATACCATTCTCACCTACTTTCAAATGAGATTCGAAGAAAGATTTACAATATGTAGTTTTGCCAGATCTACCAGGGCCCATTAATAAGAATAGAGTATTATCATTATGTTGATCCTCATGATGATCGTTTCCAAGTAATTCTTTATATCCTGGGATTGGCAATATGATCATAATACATAAGATTTATTTAAAGATAGATATAATTTTTTTATTGGTATCTTTATCATAAAAATTTCAATGACTATTATAAATAATTTAATTTGTGTCATTTAATTATGATATTTTTATTAAATTGATCAACATTCTTTGTAACCAAATCTTATTTCTCCTATCTGTTACGATATGAATTTCTTTTCCATCAAATGAATAAATAATATTCTTATTACACCTGTACTTTATTTAAAACGTTGAAAAAATGTATAGCGTTTCATTCCTATAAAGGAGGAACAGGAAAATCTACAATTAGCGCTAATATCTCAGTTTTACTAGTTCAAAGGGGATACAATGTTCTTCTTCTTGATATGGACGTGTATGCCCCAACTTTACAAACTTATTTCAGTCAAGAGCCAAACTATTGGATCAATAACTTTCTATTTAATACAGCTGAATTTGAAAACGTTATCTATGATCTTACGCGTCTAATCAGAAATTTTCCAAATTCACAAAATCCTCAACAAAAATTGGGAAAATTGTTCGTTTCCTTTTCGAATTCCTCTAAAGAAGAGATAACAAAGTTAGATGGAACATTACGACAAGATGCTTCGAAGCTAGAATTACTTCGTAAATTTATTATGATAAAGGAAGAAATGGCCTATCAAAATGATATTGACTACATTATTATAGATACTAGTCCAGGTATACGATACTGGTCCATAAACTCTCTAGCGATAGCGGACTTGATTTTATTATCTTTAAAAATGGATAGCATAGACATTGAGGGTACAAAAAAAATGGCCAGTGAAATATACTCGGCTTTTACTAAACTAGGTACAAAGTCTGTATTGCTTTTTAACAGAGCAGCTGGATATTGTCTTCCCCCCAACTTAATCCAAGAAACTTCATATGCTCCCGAAGCGAATTATGCGAATGTATTGACCGAACAGTCGACTATTACTGATAGGTTTAAAAAAGATGTAGATATGGAAATAATTGGTAATATACCATGTTATTGTGATATCCAATTCGATAATAAGGAATTTTTAACGGTATTGAAACATCCTTATCATCCATTTACTCATTTACTGAATAACTTGGTTGATAAGATAGACAAGATGTAATTTTGTTAAATTGTAACAAAACATTTGTAACTTTAACTCACTTTATCTCTAAAGATTGTTTTATTGTAAGTTTAATCCAAAATTTAGTATTTGATTTAAATCCAATTCCATGGTTGCATATTTCTTATTTGGCATTGTTTGGTAATTATTGACTTTGCTTTGCTTGATGCATCCTTTTCATTGTTGAGGGTTTTTAAATAATAGAGAAATAACTTTTCGTATAGTTGTTTTGCTTTTTCTTCTGTAAATTCTTTGTAAAGAGTTGGTTTTTCATGGTCTTCGGCGACATTCTTGTCGATGATAAGTCCATCTTTTTCTTCTAGACCTTTAACAACGAAATATTCTTTTTTGCACATTTCACATGTTTCATCAAAAAATGTTTGATGTTTTGAACATGAAATCACGACTTTATAGAACATATTTAATATAAAAGATTAATTCTGAATTTCTAGATTATAATTTTATTGGAGTTTTAACGATAACCATATTTAATAGATAAAAGTAAAAATATCAAGTCATGTCAGAGCTCAACCAGTTACTAGTTCGTAGGATTAAGGAAGGTACAGTAATAGATCATATTGTACCTGGAAAGGCATTTAATGTTCTAAAAACTCTTGATATAACTGGGAAAGAAGGAAATATTGTTACTGTTGCCCTAAATGTTCCAAGTAGTAAAAATACGAAAAAAGATATTATTAAAGTTGAGAATAAATTCCTAGAAAATGATGATACAGATAAAATAGCTCTCATTTCTCCATATGCTACTATAAATATAATAAAGAACTACAAGGTTGCTGAAAAAAGAAAAATCCAAGTTCCAGAATCAATATCCGGAATTTTTAAATGTACTAATATTAATTGTATTAGTAACGAAGAAAAAGGAATTGTTCCTACAATAATAGTTTTAGATAAGACGAAAATAGTCCTAAAATGTAAATATTGTGCTCGAATGATCGATATAAATGAAATAGAGGAAATCTAACGATATTTTCTATTGTATATAAAAAAGAAATTTAATATTTATTAAAATAAAAAATAAGGATTAAGATTGTCCTAATATGATAATAGCCATAACTATACCGTAGATTGCTACTGCTTCTCCTAGAGCTGTGAATACTAATGCTTGTGACCTCAAATCAGGTCTTTCACTAATAACAGCTAGACCGGCTGCACCTACTCCACCAATCGCAACACCTGCCCCTAATGCTGCCAAACCAAAAGCTAATCCTGCTCCGACGAATTTCATTCCTGCACTTTCACTAGGTTGTGATTCTTGGGCAAAAGCTTCATTAGTAAAATAACTATCTGTAATTAATGCAACAGTTGCTATCAATGCCATGGTCGAAATTGATTTCATTTCCATAATTTAATTACGTAAGCAAGTTAAAAGCCACCCTATTTATGTATATCTAATAATTTATTACTTTATCAATTATTTAGTGATTTATTTAGTAGATAATGAATATTTTATTTATAAATTATACCTTGTATCAAAAATTTATATAATGCTCAAACAATTTAAAAAATATAATTTAATATATTATGAATATATGTTTAAACTTTTAAATAATAAATAAAAAAACTGGATAATTTAAATTCTTTTTATCTTGTATAATGTCTGTTGACGTGTCTTAGTAAGATCTTCTTTAATTTTTGTTATAAAACTTTCATACTCTTCTTTAAGTTTTGACTTGGAATCTTCAAAGAGTTTTTCAATTACGTGACTATCTATTTTCATTTGCTTGCCTTCCTCTCTATTACGGCTTTCACTTTCTTAAGTCTTACGAATTCTTCTCTTTCTCTTTCTTCCAAGGTAGATTTAATAAAAGTTAAAGCATTTTGATATTGAGGTATAATAACATATTCAAGAGCATTGATAAGTTTCTGAGTCTTTTCTAATTCTTTAGCAAGACTAAAAATTGCGTTCTCATATTCTGCTGCTTTACAAATACCCGGTAAAATATCCCGAATTAATTTGGTAGCTTGATCCAAGGATGAATTGGTATCCGAGAATCCATAAGTCAGATTTGGAGATTTGTTCTTTGTAGATACTTCCAAAGACGGAATTTTTACATCTACAATTCTTTTAATATGAACATCAACTGCGATGGAAGGTGGTGTGGAACTAGCTAAGGACTGGATTACAGAATTACCTAAGGTAAGATATGATTGAAAAATTGATTTATAAATATCGTCTAAGGGATCCCAAATGTCTTCTCTAGCTTTATTTGCCTCGTCTATCATTTCATCGATTTTTTTTAATAATACTTCTCTTTTATCATCGAGAATTTTATGAACCATTTTTGAGATTTGCATAGAGCGGCGAATCTTTATTAGTTCAATTTTCGTTGCAATAACTTGTTTTCCAAATGACATATTAATTCACTAGATTATAGTCACTATTATTTTGAAGGTTTAGACCCTCCTTTAAAATATTGTTCAATATTTTTATCCTTAATTTTAGTAAGTTCTCCCTTTGGTAGGTTGCCCAAAATGTCCCATGCTCGAGTAAGGGTTTCTTCAAGGTTTCTATTTTCATCGATACTTTGTTTCAAATAATAGGTTTCAAATTTATCCCCAACATCAAGATATTTCAAATCTACCCCTGTTAATCCAGCCCTACCTACAATATCTGCTAAGGCTCGAACTTCTTGTGATCTAGAATATGCATCATATAATTGATTTCCCACTTCCATATGATCACCTCTTGTTTTTCCTTCTCCAACACCATCCTTCATCAATCTAGAAAGAGACATCAAAACATTCACAGGTGGATACACCCCTTTTCTAAAAAGTTCTCTACTCAATACAATTTGACCTTCTGTAATATAACCAGTAAGGTCAGCAATTGGATGAGTTATATCGTCTGCTGGCATAGACAAAATGGGAACTTGAGTGACACTTCCATTTCTACCTTTGATTCTCCCAGCTCTTTCATAATTATTTGCAAGGTCTGTATATAAATAACCAGGATAGCCTTTTCTTCCTGGTACTTCTTCTCTAGCAGCACTGATTTCTCTAAGGGCTTCACAGTAATTGGTCATGTCAGTAAGGATAGCTAAAACATGCATACCAAGATCAAATGCAAGATATTCTGCCACAGTTAATGCAACTCTAGGTGTAATTATTCTTTCAATTGCAGGATCGTCTGCTAGGTTAAGAAACAACACACTACGTCTTAATGCACCCGACTCTTCTAAACTCCTTTTGAAATACTGAGCTTCAGAATACTGAACCCCAATTGCAGCGAAAACAACTGCAAAATCTTCATTGGTACCTACTACATTGGCCTGTCTAGCAATTTGAGCTGCTAAAATATTATGAGGTAGTCCAGACCCAGAAAAAATTGGTAATTTTTGTCCTCTTACAAGAGTAAGCATTCCGTCAATAACGGATATACCTGTTTGAATAAAGGAAGTTGGATATTCTCTTCTTTCTGGATTCATCGGTTCACCATTTACATCTAGAAATTTGTCAGCAATTGGTTCAGGTAGACCATCATTTGGTCTTCCCAGTCCATCGAAAACTCTGCCTAAAAGTTCGTTAGAAACTGGCATTACCATAGTTTTTCCTAAAAATTTTGCCTTGGTACCCGTTATAGCAAGGCCGGATGTTCCTTCAAAAACTTGAACTACTGCTTTTCCGTTTCCAACCTCTAAAACTCTCCCTAGTCTTCTTTCTCCTTCAGATGTTTCTATTTCGACCAACTCATCAAATGATGCTTTGGTAATTCCATCTACAATAATTATAGGACCTTTAATTTCCGCAACCTTGGTATATTCAACACCACTACTACTTGTATTAGACAATTAGTTCTACCTCCTCTTTTTTTGATCTTATTTCATTGAACTGTCTGTCCATTGTTGATTCCAATTCATCTAACTTGGAAACTTGGTCATCTGGAATTTCAAACTTTGCTTTAAGTAAGGATGGAATAATCGACATTGACCGAATATCTGAAAGAGGTATATTTTCCTTGAGTGATTTTAGTGATTCATTGTAAAATTTGACCATCAACTTGACAAGCTTTAATTGCTTTTCTGGACCACAATAAGTATCAATTTTATCAAAGGAATTTTGTTGAAGGATCCCAATTTTTATCATTCTTGCCATTTCGAGTATTAATTTTTCTTCATCAGGTAATGCTTCAGGACCTAACAATCTAACAATTTCTTTAAGTGTATCTTCTCTTTGTAGTATGTTATAAGATTCAGCTCGCAAATTATACCAGTTCGGACTGATATTGTCAGTCCACCATTTTGAGACATCTTCTAAATAACCCGAATAAGATTGCATCCAATTAATTGATGGATAGTGTCTAGAATATGCTAATCGAGTATCTAGAGCCCAAAAAGTTTTGATAAACCTAATAGTATGAGTAGTTACTGGTTCGGTAAAATCAGCTCCAGAAGGCGAGACTGCTCCCACAATAGTGACAGAACCACTTCTATCAGGCGATCCTAATGCACGCACCCTGCCAGCCCTCTCGTAAAATTCTGCTAATCTAGATGCGAGATAAGATGGATATCCTTCTTCTGCAGGCATTTCTTCTAATCGTCCTGACATTTCTCTTAATGCTTCAGCCCATCTACTTGTAGAGTCAGCAACAAGAACTACATCCAATCCCATATCTCTGTAATATTCAGCCATTGTAACACCGGTGTAAATTGAAGCTTCTCTCGCAGCAACAGGCATATTACTAGTATTAGCAACTAGTACTGTTCTTTCCATCAAAGGTCTATTGGATCGGGGATCTATCAGATGAGGAAATTCGACGAGAACCTCAGTCATTTCGTTACCACGTTCTCCGCATCCAATGTACACCACGACCTTGGAGTCGGCCCATTTGGCTATTTGATGTAAAGTAACGGTTTTGCCTGTTCCAAAACCTCCAGGTATAGCACCTGTCCCCCCCTTTGCTATGGGAAAATATGTATCTATAACTCTTTGACCGGTTATCAAAGGTACAGTAGGATCGAAACGTTCCGTATATGGCCTTGGTTTTCTGACGGGCCATTTATGATACATTTTCAATGGAGAGTTTGTCCCATTATTTTGAATAGTTGAAATAACTTGTTCCAGGTCAAAATCACCTTCTGAAGATATATCGATTACCTTCCCACCTCTGGAATCTGGAGGAACTAGAATACTATGAGTTAAAAGTGGAGTCTCTTCGACTGTTCCTATTACTGTACCTGCTTTAACATCATCACCTATTTTCAAAGTAGGTTTAAAATGATATTTTTTCTTTAGATCAATTGGTGTGGTTGCAATTCCTTTACTTATGAATGCACCAGATTTTTTAGCTATTTCTTCCAGTGGTCTTTGAATACCATCATAAATTTTTCCAATAATACCGGGTCCTAACAATACAGATAAAGGTTGTCCAGTACCTACTACTGGTTCTCCAGGTCGTAGACCGGAGGTAGATTCATAAACTTGAATAAACGCAACATCACCTGTTAATCGAATAACTTCTCCAATTAGTTTAGATTCTCCTACTTCAACAGTTTCATACATTTTTGCCGAAGACATTCCATCGGCTCTGACTGCAGGTCCACTTACCCAAACAATTTTTCCTTTTGCAACCATTTTAGTTAACCATTCCTCTTAAAATTTGGGCTATATTTTTCCTTATTAAAGGTTTGAGACTTTCAATCCGAGAATCTAACGTATTATTCAAAGTGATACTTCCATCAGAGGATTTAATTTTAAATCCTCCTAATGAGTTTTTGAGGTTGCTCTGTATCTTAATTTTTTTATTATATTTTAAAGCTAATGATTCTGTTTGTTTTTTAAATAAATCGACATCTTTTTTCAAACATTCTATTATAATGTCGTAAGAACCAAGATTGGGAATACTTTCATCGAGAATTTTAATTAACATATCCTTATAGTTAGAATCTTCAGAATATGATAATAATTTTTCTTTTGCTTTTACATAAACATCATTAACTGCTTGTTCAATTAAAACTAATTCTTTATTGCGTGCAGATAGTTTGCTTGAACCAATAACTTGCCTTTTTAAATTTTCTGCCTTTTTCTCTGCATTAGAAATAATATTTTGATATTCTCCCTCTATTCTAGATTTTGATGAATCTACATTGTTAATTGACTCTATGTAATATTTATTTAATTCAGTCAATATTTCAGACTCTTTTTTGGTTATAACTTGATCTATAGTTCGCTCTAATGGTGTAGGCGAGTTCATTATCAAGAACATTTGTACCGTATGATTTTAATCTTTTGTTATTATAACCAAATAGATGCTTCTAAAATTGAAACATAGATTATAACAGACCAATTTTTTATGTTTGTTAAGAACTATATCACGTCGATTGTACTCTATTGTATTTATTTGGTGATTCAAATCTTAATATTAAATGATAATGTTACTGAATCATATTTGAGAGAGTGATTAATTTTGAAAATCAGATATCACCCCAGTATTTGAATTAAATAAGGAAGGAAGATTGAGAGTTGTATTTTTATCTCGTTTATTTTATATAATTAAGAATAATTTCTTTTTTACCATACCTTAGACTCTTATTTTAGCATCGTCATAGATACCATTTCTATATGTGCACACATTTATCGAAATCGTATCTTATTATTTTTAATAGGAAAAAGTATACACATTATCTGGATCAAATAGATATTCTTAGAAAGATGAAGAAGAAGACAAAATTCTAAGAATCTAGTTTGATTGATCTTGATAATTAGATATAATTATCTAGTTGAGCTTGCAAATTCAATCTCAGTGTACAAATTTCAATAAAGTTAAAGAATTAGATAATAAATTTTTTATTCTTTAATATTTTATTTGTTTAATATACTGTAAATATTTACATCTTTTATAAAATTATACAATAGTTAACAAGTTATATAAATATAGAGAGAATTCATTTAATAGTTTCACCATTAGCAACTATATTATAATCACCGAGTTTTTGAAAACCAAAGCCTAGTACCTCTAAAATATTAAAAGATACTTGACCATTTGGTTTTAATATGTAAGAAGGAGAAGTAATAAAATGCTCTACTTTTTCCAATAAAGTTCCAGCCTTATCAAAATATTCTGCAGAAATCTTTATGTCCTGTAAATCAACTGGACTGTTATTCTTAATATCACCTTTTATTTGAATTGAATTAGTAATACTTCTCTCTACAACTATATTTTCAATTGCTAAATTTATTTTATCGCCTACCTTACAGTATTATTAGAAATATCAGATGTTAACTTATTTGGGATACTGGTTTTACCAGAAGTTTGATTTTCTACAATTGGTTCCTTTATTGTTGTTGTTGTTGTTGGTAGTTCTTGTTTTGTAGCATTAGTTTTTGTTGTTGTTGGTAACTTTGTTGTTGTTGGTAGTTCTTGTTTTGTAGCATTAGTTTTTGTTGTTGTTGGTAACTTTGTTGTTGTTGGTAGTTCTTGTTTTGTAGCATTAGTTTGGATATTATCTTTAGTAGTTGCATCTACTCCAATGATTGAATCATCTCGAAGAAGGTTCTTCGGTAATATCAATAGAGGTTCTGGAATGTCATCTAAATCACCTTTAAAATAGCCAATTCCTTTGTTTTCTTGACATTGAGAGGAAGGAGATGAGCCTGATTTTATGATCATTTCTCTAATCTCATCAGGACTTGCATCAGGATTAATTGACTTTAGGTAACCTGCAAGACCAGCAACATGGGGGACAGCCATACTAGTTCCTGTTAATATTCCATAGGCAGTTCCATTAAATGTGGACAGGATATCGACCCCTGGTGCGGCAATATCGATAGAAGGTCCATAGTTACTGAAATTACCAAATGTATCATCCATCATTCTTCCTCCATCTAATAGTGGACCTAGACCTCCACATTTACCATCACTATCACCTATTGCAGATACTGTAATTACATCTGGATTTGATGCGGGAGAGGTTGTTAATGAAGCATTTTTACCGAAATTCCCTGCTGCGGCTACATAAGTAATGCCAGCTTTGACTGATTCGGAAATAGCTTGCTCGAATAATTTTGAATATGGATTTTCAATACTATAATTGACTATATCTATTATATCAGCATTATTAGTTATGTATTCTATAGCTTTTATTTGATCGGATATAGAACAAATTCCATCATCACCACATACTTTCATTGACCATATACGAATATTATCTTCTGGAATTATTCCTACTATTCCAAATCCATTATCTTTAGCATTTATTATACCTGCAATGTGAGAACCATGACCATTTTTGTCATCGGTCAGTTGAGGATTTGTTGAAAGATTTCCGTTTACAAAACTCAATGAACGGTACACCGATAGATCAGGATGAGTTAAACTGACACCCGTGTCCACTATAACTATGTCGATTGGTTCTGAACCACCTTGTGGCAATGAGCCGATTTTATTGATTTGATTTTGATCAGCTACTTGAGATGTCTGATTAATTACCGGAGAGATTAAAGTTTGATTTGTTCCAACCAAATTGTTAATTGTCTCATTAAGGAATGTTCGACTTATATCCAATGGAGTAAATTGATAAAACGTAACATTTGAAAGGGTTTGTTTTGTTATAGCGGAATTTTCTAACTCCTGTTTCGTTAAAATGTCAACATTCGTGTTATTTGTGTTATTTGTTAATGAGCGAATAGTATTTGGAAGATCTGCATCCCATGTGATATTTAATCCAGAAGAAGGAAATGCAGACGAAGATTTTAATGAATCGTTTGTTGTAGCATTAATGGCTATGGGAGGTTGTTGTTGTTTTGTTACATTTGTATCACTTGCTAAATCCACTTTAGTAAAATTACTAGATGTGAAAGCAGGTTGTTGTTGTTTTGTTACATTTGTATCACTTGCTAAATCCACTTTAGTAAAATTACCTAATTTTTCAAGTGTTGTTTGATTACAATTGTTTATCTTTGCTATAGTGATATTACCTATTGTCATTAAATCTATCAGCTGAATTGGTGGTTCTGTTTTAATTTTTGGTTCTAAATTTGTTGTATTGTTAATAGGGGATTGTTTCTTGTCCAATGTTGAATTGGTAGTAGTCTGCTTATTAGAAGGAGTGTTTGGCAATGATATTTCTCCATATATATCAAGCTGACCATCTAATGTTACGATAGAATTATCTTTAGAGAAAATTTTTGACATATTTTCTTGGTTGAGTATTTGATCTCTAATTTCGGACATATTTTCTGGATTGAGTAATAGATCTCTATCCAATTGCAATAGACATTGGTTTCCTACTTGTGTACCATATTTGTCACTTATAGGGCCTGGATTCTGATATTGTTGGACATACACTGTTATATCACGTGGTATCGATGGATCAATAGCTACTGGTGTTATTGGAGAAAATGGAGAGGGGCCAGTAGGTCCATTACCAAATGGAGTTACTCCTGAATCGGGGGTTCCTCCAGCTTCATTTGGAACTTGAGAAGGACCATCATTTGATGATGGGTTATTGTTATTTGATGGAGGGTTGTTGTTGTTGGATGGTGGATTGTTGTTATTTGATGGAGGGTTGTTGTTGTTGGATGGTGGATTGTTGTTATTTGATGGTGGGTTATTGTTGTTTGGTGGTGGATTGTCATTATCTTCAGGTTCTTCAGGT
>DASUZI010000200.1:0-4336 GCA_036376955.1 Nitrososphaeraceae archaeon | reverse complement strand
AAAGATGATATTAAAGATTCTGATAGCACATCAACGGTCAAATCTATTATTAGCGAACTTCTAGAATTTCTGCAACAATTGATAATAGCATTCAAATATACAATTATTGGACATTAAATAATTTTACTATTACTATATACTAATATTATCGTTGATATATTTTCCTTCTTATTTTTATATGTCCTTTACTTGAAATTTAAGTTACAAATTAATACAACATACTTTACGAAAGTATATAAACATACCAATTAAATGTTTGACAGTCATTCCAACAAAAAGGACAAGATTGTTCTCCATATACTTGGATGTAGAGAAATTGAAGTAACTACAAATGAGATTTTCAAAAGATTTGTGAAGAATTTCTAGAAATTAACTACAGTATTTTTTCATGGTTATATCAGCGCTTATTTGAATTAATATCTAATTTAGTCTGATAGTACCAATATTATAAAATTGAAATAGAATAGAACTATTTAATAATAAATTACACAATAAACAGTATTAATGGAGTTTCTTTAAAATATCAGACAATAATCGTTATTATATATTATTGGTAGATGATGAAAGAGATGTTCTTGATTTATTTAGTGAATATTTAAAATCAAATGGTTATAATATCATAGCGTTTGATAATCCAGTTAAAGCATTAGAATATTTTTATGAAAATACAAACAATTGTTCTGTGGTTATTACAGATTATAGAATGCCAGAAATGTCAGGCTTAGAGTTTTTAAAAAAAATAAGAGAAAAAGATAATGCTCTTAAAATAAAAACTATAATTGTTAGTGCCTACACAAAAACTGATATTCCTTATGAAATATCCTATATTATGAAAATTGATAAAATATTAGAAAAACCTGTATTTCTTGATGAATTAAAAACAGAAATACAAAAATTGCTAGTGACTAACTAATTAAACTAACTCCTATCTAAAGGAGGTAGCAGTCTCTTAAGTTAGAGCTAATAATTTATTCTAATTACAGTATAATTTAAAAAAAGCTTATATTCTAATAATATTTTTATTCAATACGAAACTGACTATAATGATAAAATGGAATTATGTTCTAATGATTATGAACAATAGTTATTGTAAGAATGTATTTGTTTATTAATTATTTTTCGAAAAAAGTAAAGCATAGTAATATTTTATACTATTCAATAATTGTAAGATTAATATGTAAAAAATTTTAGAAATTTCTATATTGAATAGTATCTCTTTTTAAAGATAGAAACAACGTGCCCTTTGGCTTTACCAGAAGCAGTAAAGAGAATAAAGAAAAAGAATATTCTCATAATATAAAAAAACCCATTACAAATAAAGGCGATTTAGATGAAATTAATAAAATAAACGAAATGTTAAATCCAGACGAAAAGATATTACTTGTTGCAAGACAATCAAAAATAAAACCTGGTGGCTCTTATTTTACACCAAATACTATCTATGCAACATACAGAAGAATCATAATCAGAGATCCATATATGCTTGGTATAAAAGCCAATGTAGTAGATATTCCATATGATATAATTACAAGTTTAAAGCTTGAAAAGGGCTTGTTATCATCTACAATTAGATTTAAAGCTCCTGGATTAATGAGCTCAACCAAATTAGGAATGATGGATAGTATAATTGAAGGGGAGGATGATCAAACAGGTATAATAGAAGCTATTCCAAAAGATAAAGCAGAAGATTTGTTGGAAATAATCCGATCAGGAATGCATGATGGTCAAAAATCAGCACCTTCAAAAAAACATTTACACTCCAAATTCATTGAACCTAAAGATTATACTCTATCGTCTAATCAATCAATATCAATTGCAGATGAATTACAGAAACTTGCGAAACTGAAAGAAGAAGGAATACTCACTGAAAAAGAGTTTAATCAAACAAAACAAGATTTAATTAGAAATATTAAACGATAAGTATATTTCTTATCCTCTAATTTTAACTCAACATTTTTTTATAGAAATGTAGTTATGGCGAGTTTTGCAGATTAGAATTGTTTATTTATATTAATTGTAACGATCATATTATTTTGCTTCAGTCTTTATATTTTAAAATTTTATCATATATGAATACACATTTTACAATGACCAAATTAAAGTGTAAGACAATTATTATTACACAATAGAAAAAGTATTGTTTTGAATGCAAAAACATCATTCAAAATAAATTCCACACAAAATTCAATAAAATTATACTAAAAGGAAATTATAGGATGATTATTAATTTAAGATAGAATGTCGACAGATTCACCCATGGATGAAATTTCAAACGCTAAAACGAAAGTTGAAGATCTGGAAAATGAAATAAAGAATATTGATAAAAGACTAGAGTCAATTAAAGATATTTCAGATTATAAGTCTAATACTGAGCTTGTTAAAGTTTATGAAAATGCAATAACTTTTTATAAAAATCTAGTTATGGCATATAAAATATATATCAAAACTTTTGAAAAGAACATATAAAATAAATTCATTTCTAAGCAATAAAAATACTTGGTAGACTACAAAAGAATTCAGGTGCTAATTTTTGTTATCTATATGTTAACTAGATATTAGTTGCAATCATTTTATATGTTATTTTGATTTTTGATAACCCTTATACAAGATTTTATAAATGTAACTTTTGACTTGTATAGCCACAAATTTTATATCAATAATGAAACATATATCCATGAGATACTACATCAATATAGCAGTTAGAACTATCATTAATGAGGAGTATTTTACTTTCATTAAAATCAATTTATTCACCAATCTCTTTATTTCATTTCCTCATCATAACCAAATGAAGTTAGTAGAATGTCTAGAATTTAATACAAAAGAAAGAATAGTAGAAATTGTTTGACAATTATGAATAAAATTTTTATCTAGTTCGGGATGGTATTCGTTGGACTTTTAAAACCAGAGAAACCATTTATATTTTATGACAATAACAAAATTATGAATTCTATCTCTTTACTTTAAAAGCTTTCTGAGGTAGAGATACAACATCCAAAAATCCTAAACTATGTCTTTGATTGCTACCAACTACATGGAACTTGTATTGTTTCTTATATATATTACGATAGAATTCGGAAAAGCTTTTAGCAGCATCATAAGTTCTAAATTTAGTTCTTATTCCTTCTAGAATTATGTTATTTCCATCGATATCTGTAATGTTTATTGTATAAAATCTTGGTAATTTCTTTAGATGTTTTATCGTAATGTATGCGAGAATAAGCAGAAATATAACCACACTGATCAAAACTATCATATTTCCAAAAACCCTACTAAAGTTCAAAATATTATCTATTATATTGTGTTCGAGCCATGTATAGAGTAAATTAAAAACTCTGGTAATTATAAATATATCCAAAAACATATGCTTAGATGCCCCCAAATTTGTGAATATTATTCATATTCAATAACATATACAACAAACAAGAATAAAAGAGTATGGTTAATTATTATTTATTACTACACTAAAATTTAGATCTTGCTTCCGTTTTTCTCTGTGTGAAATCAATTTTTATTCTACCATCAATTAAGTAGAAAATAATATTATTGGTCAAATCAGTTGATACTAACGGTATAAAATCCTTCATTGGCATTATATTTGAAGATCCAATAAAATAAATACTCTCAAGTCAGGTTCTAATTCGAATTAATAAAAAAGTCACAAGTTAAACAAAGGAAGTTTTGGTGACAAATAATAAAATATAATTTTTACATGTAAATTGAAATTCGTTTAATGATACTAATTTTGCTCTTCTAAATCCCTATATCTCAAAATAAGTTAGGTATTTCGTTAGGAGTATAATATTATATTATTAGCAGATCCCTTAATTCGAGTCACTTAAATTATGATACTGCTAAATATATTTGTATTATATTCATTTTGATTGAATAAACTTAGTTGTTCCTAGCTATTATTTTGATTACTATTTTTCTCTGAATAACTCAATTATATATGGACAACAAAGGTTAAAGGTATTGCTGTATTCTCATATTTTAAAATTATAAAGAATATGTACTATATTAATATATTCAATATACCATGTTCCTACTCAAAATTTAACTCTGATTTAATTATATTTGATATTGTATCATATATTTAATTTCATTTACTTCAAAATATTTTGGAGCAATATTATATCTACCAAAAACTATTGCTAAGGTACTTAGTAAGAGAATTAAAACAAATTGGAAAATACCTAGCAAAAAAAGTAATAACTAGTAAAATGAAATCCAAAAAACTATATTTAATGAATTAACCAAAGATTTGAAAAATTATACATGTTATTTAAATCACTATAGTTTAGAATCTTATTTAATATTGCTATAGTGGGTAATT
>DASUZI010000199.1:0-2289 GCA_036376955.1 Nitrososphaeraceae archaeon | reverse complement strand
AATATCTAACCCATTTACAGTTATGTTGTTATTGAGATAGTTGATTTTCTGGATATTTACATCAGAACTCTTTTTTTGATCTGGATAAACATTATAGTAATGAGGTTCATAGACGTAGTTGTACATTTGTGCTTGTGCATTTACTACCATTATCATTATTGAAGAGATTAGGACCAATAGACCTATTTCTACTAACGTCAATATAGAAACCAAAAGTACTTTTTGGTTGGTCATATATAGCTAGACATAAAGAATTAAGATACTTATATAAACTATACAACAATAAGAACAAAATTATGAAATTTAAGATTATTGATATGGGTGCAGGTTTGGAACGATTCTCATGGATTACTATACTATGATTCTAATAAAGTTTTTATTTAGTAGTGACCAATTTATTTGAAATTAATCAATTTAATCCTCAATGTAGAATATAATATGAAATATGTTAAATAAAACATTAAATCAACCAACAATAAAGAAACCACCTATAATCCCATCTAAACCCAAATCTCAACTAAAAAATAGAGGTATAGAATTTTGATTTCTATAAATGAAGATACATTAATCTCTGCTATTGAAAAGGTTACCAAGAATGTAGTTAATATTGCAAGTGTAAGAATGGTAACTGATGAACTCTTACGTATATTTCCCATTGAGGGAGTAGGGTCTGGTATTCTAATTGATAATCAAGGTCATATTCTAACCAACTATCATGTAGTAGACCATGCAAGAAGATTAAAAGTTACCATATATGACGGTAAAACATTTAATGCTAAAGTAATAGGAACAGACAAACTCACTGATCTCGCAGTATTAAAAATTGAATTTGATTCTAATAGTCCCAATAACATCAATAATAATAATTCTAATATTAACAGATTAGATACAATTCCTTCTGCTGAATTGGGAGATTCTGATAGTCTCAGAGTAGGTCAAATAGCTATAGCAGTAGGTAATCCTTTTGGTTTAACTGGAGGACCTACCGTTACAACTGGAATTATTAGTTCGCTAAACAGAAATATTGAATTTGAAGATGGAATACTAGAATTGGTTCAAACCGATGCTGCAATTAATCCAGGAAATTCAGGTGGGCCTTTAGTAAATACTAATGGAGAAATAATTGCTATCAATACTGCAAAAATACCTTATGCTCATGGAATAGGATTTGCCGTTCCTGTTAATACTGCTAAAACAATATTACAAGAGCTAATACAATATGGGAAAGTTAATCGTCCATGGTTAGGTGTTTCTACAATCAAGATAACTAGTAGAATAGCAAGTTATTATCGATTACCAACTAACGAAGGAGCATTAGTTGTGAAGGTAGAAGAATATAGTCCAGCAGCAGATGCAGGAATAAGACAAGGTGATATTATTGAAGAGATTGATGAAAAGAGGATAGAAGAAATAACAGAGCTTTCATCTCGAATTAAAAAGAAAAAGGTAAATGAAAAAACTCTGTTGTCTGTAAATAGATATGGCAGAAGGTTTGATATTTCAGTGACTTTGGAGAACCAACCATAATCTTTTTTATTGTAAGTTATTTAAAAACTAAAAATGTAGAATAAGAAAAAATACATTTCTTAAATTTGTATATATAGGTATTCATATAGGTAATATTATAGCGGTAACATATTTTAGATTAAACATTGGTAATTGAGATTGCACAAATAATAAATAATTGGTATCAATTAAAAAATCATAATAATTACTTTTATTCTTAAAAAAAGATAAGGTTAGAAAAAAACTAATTAATTCTTTATTCTAAAGTTATTGTTATTTTTGTCTTCGTCGCCGCCGTTATCTTCGCCTTGGTCTTCAGATTGACCTTCAGACATTTACATATTTTCACTTTCTTACATCATTCCTATATCATTGTCTCGTGCAAATACCAATGTTGCATTCATCATAGATATATTATTGTCCATTGATATAGTATCATTTTTTGCAAATACGGATGGTAATTCTGTAGTTAAACTAAATGCAAGAATTTATTAATTAAAATCGTATGAATTTTGAATTCAATAACATTTTTAATTAATAATATATTATATAAATAATTAAGTAGATCTATATAGAAACTTAAACAGTGCATTAATCAGTTATTCTCATATCAGGATATGATGGTGGGACACAAATTGTGAGTATAATCTCTTACTACTATGGAGAATGGGTATTACCACCTTGCATGAGCATTCTCCAAATAGTGTGGATTGAATTCCAAATTAATCTTGATTTTTATTTTATTATAGTTTGCTGTAAATCATTCTATATAGTTATTCTATA
>DASUZI010000198.1:0-9589 GCA_036376955.1 Nitrososphaeraceae archaeon | reverse complement strand
AATAGTGGATGGAAGTTTCACATAATGGCCAATGGTAATATTGGGTTAGTACTTGAATTACCTGTAACCCAACTTCAAATTGAAGGAAGTTTTGAAAAAAATTACTTTACTTTTCTAATAGAATATGTTCAAGATTATCCTTTGTCCCCTCCTAAAGTGCATTTAATAGAACCCGATCTGGATCCAACACAAACACCCCATATGTTTATAGATAATACTATCTGTTATCTAAAACCTGATGAAGATTGGTCAAGTAACTATAGCTCATATGAAGTAGGATTAATGATAAAGTCTTGGATATTCGCTTATGTAAGATGGAAACAAAAGGGGATATGGGGATGGAGAGAACATGAAGAACCTCAACCTGAACTCATTTAGAACTATAATCTAAATATTATTTCAATGTATAGTATAGTTTAATTTTGAAATCTAAATGTTTTAATTGTATAAGATTTCCAATTTGTTTTTCAATAAAAAACTATAATTTAATTAATTATTCATACCTATACTTTTTATTTAATATGAAAAATTGTTCTAGTAATGAAGATATATATTATTCAATAAAACTCTAAAGATTATTTTAAACAAAAAATAATTGTGTAGTATTTTAGAAAAGATGAAAGTAAATAAAGTCATTTTTTAGTTCTAATTAGATAATTTACAAATATTTTTTTTGTTATCTCCAAATAACTTTTTTATTAACTTATTAAATCATTATAATAGTGATTTGATAGAAAATATAAAAATAATAGAAACTTTGAATAATTCAAAGATAGCTAGACTAGCAACAGTCGATCCTGCAAATAAACAACCTTATATCGTACCAGTAGTGTTTGTTTTTGATGGTATTAATATCTTTATTCCAATAGATGATAAACCTAAAAAAACAATGAATTCTGATCAATTGAAAAGAGTAAAAAATATACAAAAAAATCATAATATTTCTTTTTTAATAGACACATATGATGATAATGATTGGAATAATCTTGCATATTTGATGATTCAAGGTAAAGCAGGAATAGTAAATGTGGTAAATGATAAAGATACTATAAAAAAAGCGCATTTCTTGTTATCTGAAAAATATGCTCAATATAAAAAACAAGTTGTAGAAATGGGAGATACCTGCATTGTAATTGATATTCAAAAGACTATTTCCTGGAAATATTCACCTAATTAAGAAAAATATCAATTGATGTTTCTGCTTTTCTCATATTAGAGATGATATGTCTCTATCAGTGATTTTATGTAAATTACTTAAATCATGATTTACAGTAAACGATTTAGGATAACAATCTGAAAATTTTATTGTTGATTATATTATGTCTTTATATTATAAAAACTAATAGTAAATATGAAAGTGGGATTAGTTGTTCCACAGTTTGGAATAAATGCTACAAAAGAAAATCTACTTAGATTTATACATTTAGCAGAAAAAGAAAATTTTGAATCACTATGGGTATATGATCGAATGTTCTATCCTATAAGTCCTCAACAGGGATACGGTGGAACTCCAGATAAAAGAGAATGGCCGGAATATTTTAAGAATATTCTCGATCCATTAACAACATTATCATTTATTGCAGCTAATACTTCAAAGGTAAAATTGGGAACTTGTATTATTGACATGATTTTTCATAATCCTGTAACCCTTGCTAAAGAATTTACTACAATCGACATTTTATCTGAAGGTAGAGTAATTTGTGGGTTGGGTATTGGATGGTCAAAAGATGAGTACCTTGCAGCTAATATTCCTTATGAAAAAAGAGGAGAAAGGGCAGATGAAATTCTTCAAACGATGAAAAAGATATGGAGAGACGATATAGTAGAATTTAATGGAGATTTTTACAAAATTCCAAAATCAATAATTGATCCAAAACCTATTCAAAAACTTCCTAAAATTTTGCTAGGGGGTTTTTCACCCAAAACTTTTGGACGTATGATAAAATATGGCGATGGTTATATAGGAGTTTTATTAGGATCTTTTGAATATTTTCACAACTCGATTAAAATGTTTAATGAGTCTATCGAAAAAAGTTCAAGACCAAGAAAAGATTTTGATTTAACTATTCTAACATATCCATACCTTCTGAAAAGTAATAGCTCTAAAGATGATAGAGCTCCTATGACAGGAAGAAAGATAGATGAAATAGGTTCTGATTTATCCATACTCAAAAATTCAGGAATAGACAGAGTAATTCTTGCTTTAAATGCAGAAAAGGGTTATGATGTAAATGAGACTATTGAATTTGTTAAAGAACTAAGAAAGTTCTGTTCATAGTTATCATATTTATTTTATTATCAATGATGTAAATGATATTCTATATTGTTTTGCAATTTTTTAAACTCAAATTTTTGATTACATTATTCAAATCTGTCATCAAGATTTTTATTGTCTTATTTTTATTATTATATTTATGACCAAACAGATTTATATTTTGAATAATTTGTATTTTAATTAAGAAATAAATCATCTACTATACAAATAATTTATTAAAAAATGAATATTTAAAATACATTCTACTTCCATCTAACAAATGGAGCTATCAAAAATATAGTCCATCCAATAATCTATACAAAGAATTGATCATCGATTCGATTAGATAATTGGGATTATAGTTAATAGGCAACTATACAATAAAGTATGATCCACTCACTTGTTACAGGATTATAAGATACTTCTCCTTTTCCTCTAGCCTTATCATTGGTTTCCCAAATTTTTCTACAAATTATATTGAGGATGGGAGAAGAGATCAGCAGTTGATTTAGATCTTTTTTTATGATAGTATTGTTGTAAATTTGGTAAATGATTTATGAATGTCAAGGAGGTCATGTAAGTTTCAGCAAGGATTACCTAAATGAATGTGGAATGAGAGGATGCAATAAATCAACTGTCATGATAAGTCCAATCGATATCAAATGGTTTTATAAAATTAGCAAGAAAGGACTTTCTATTGATAGAAAAGATCTTCACAAGATAATTGAAGATCCAAATATGCCAAGAGAGGTTAAAAAAGAAATAACAAAGATTTTCCAACATTTGTCATACTAGCATATTAATATTTTGTAAAGTATATTTTTTATACTATATAATTCAGATGGTTTGGATTGGATCTTTACCTTTTATTATTGATATATTTGATTTAAATTAATTGTCCTTAGTGATTTTAAAAAATTAACATTAGCTCATTTATATTAACAGATAATCTTTTAACTGAAAGAATACGAGAACCAGGAGAAATAATCGAATTAATGCGTAATAACAATTCAAAAAGAAATCTTTAGAAATGAACAAAATCGATATAAGATCTCCGTAGGCTGAACATAAATATATGCTCATGATATAACAGCTGACGTTATTTTTTTAAGATATTCAATGTAATTTCTTATGTCATAAGTTAGGCAAGATAAACTAATAAAAGATAAACATTAACATCAATTCCAAATGTTACTATATATCATATACATGGTGAAATGTTATAAATTGAAAGAACAGTTCACAACGTTTTAATAAAATTACTAAAATAAATTATTTTATCAAAATAAAATAATCCATATAGGAATTTACATTTTGCCAATAAAATTCTACAAAAAAGTAGAAATATGTTACAATATACAAGATTTTTGTAAGTTAAGCATTATGAATAGTGAAAGTATATTTGATTTAATAGTTATAGGAACAGGTTCAGCAGCATCAGCAGCTGCTCATGAATGTCGTTCGAAAGGATGGAGTGTAGCTATAATAGATTCATTACTATTTGGAGGCACATGTCCATTACGTGGGTGCGATCCTAAGAAGGTCTTAGTAGAAGCAGCCAAGATAATTGACTCAAATCAGAGACATCAGAATAAAGGCATAACAAGTTCGCAGGAAATAAATATAAAATGGTCAGATTTGATACGTTTCAAACGCACTTTTACTGAACCTTTTCCTGAACATAGAGAAAATGGTTACATCAAAGCTGGAATCAATGTATTTCATGGCCATGCTAAGTTCATTGGTAGAAATAACATTCAAGTTAATGAAAATAATAAAAAGAAAACCACTGTTCTTAATAGTAGATATATTTTAATAGCAACCGGAGCAAAACCTATGAATCTGAATATTCTTGGCTCAGAGAATATTATTACGAGTGATGGTTTTCTAGAGTTTAGTGAAGATCATTTACCTGATAGAATTGTATTTGTGGGAGGTGGATATATTTCGTTTGAATTTGCGCATATTGCTGCTCGTGCAGGAGTAAAGAAGATTACTATTCTACATAGAGGCAAACAACCATTAGAACACTTCGATCCAGATCTTGTGAATCAATTGGTCCAACGTTCTCGAGATATCGGAATAGACGTTCAGCTTGGAAGAACAGTCAAGAAAATCGAAAAGCTCTCGAACGGTAAACTACTAGTTGTACATTCAAGTAGTAATGTTTTAGACACTTCTGTAATTACTACAGAGGAAAAAATGATTTCAGACGAGCAAATAGAAGAAGCTGACTTGGTAGTACATGGAGCAGGTAGGATACCAAATATTGAAGAAATGAATCTGATTGCAGGTAATATAGAACATACTAATGGTAGAGGCATAAAAGTAAATGAATACCTCCAAAGTGTTTCGAATCCATCTGTATATGCAGCAGGTGATGTTGCAAACAGTGGAGGTCTACCATTAACTCCTGTAGCAAGTTATGAAGGTGTTATTGTAGCAAATAATTTAATCAATGGAAATACTCTTAAAACAAACTATGCAGGCTTGCCAAGTGTTGTCTTTACCATTCCCACTCTAACCGCAGTAGGTCTGCAGGAAAAAGAAGCCAAACAAAGAGGATTACAATTTAGAACCAAATATGAAAAAACTGATAGATGGGCATCATCTCAAAGAGTAGGGGAGACGTGTTCAGGATTTAAGGTATTAATTGAGAAAGACACTGATCGAATTTTAGGTGCTCACATACTTGGTCCACATGCTGAAGAAGTTATTAATATTTTCTCTTTAGCTATTCGATTAGGACTATCAGCAAAGGATCTTAAGGATCCTATATTGTATGCCTATCCAACTAACTCATCAGATGTTGTATATATGTTATGACCAATTATTATCTATATAATCTTCTAACAATTTAAAGCAAACAGCTAACAATGATGAAAATCTCATTACTACATTACTACAAGATCGAATATATTTCAAAAAATATAGAATTAATACCATTCAATGGTAGCAAAAATGAAAAGGATTCAATACAAATAGAAATATACCGTATAAAAATTGATAGAAGTAAAAGTATGGTAATGCTGAACATCTGCTCTAATGAATGTATTTGCTATTTATAATAATAAATATAATATTTTGAATTATTAAACAAATATATTTTATCTATAAAATCTTATATTAACTCAATTTTATTTATAAAAAGTATTTGTTCCACTATAGAACAAAAGTAGTATTAGAAACTTTGAACAGTTCAAAGGTATCAAGAATAGCAAAAGTAGATCCTGAGAGATGTCAATCTTATTTTGTGCCAGTCATAGTTGCATTTGATGGTAACAATATATTCATTCCAATAGATGATAAACCTAAAAAATCAAAAAAATTTACACTTAAAAATATACAAAAAATACCTATTATAGTAGTCACTTTACTCACCGTAGTAGATGGAATAAAAATTATCCTAGATCATCATCATAAAAAGAGAAACTTTTAAAATAATCTATGGTCCTAAAAAATAAAATATGTTTTTTTCATAATTAAAATAGATATGGGGGTTTTTTACTTTGAAAATACTTTTTTAAGTGTATGAGAAGCCTGATCTATTGCACCTCTTGCTGCAGGAGTATCACTAATTGGATTAAGCATCATAAAGTCATGAATAGCACCAAGGTAACGAGTTGCAGTAATAGGAACGCCAGCCTGCATTAGTTTATGAGCATATGCTTCACCTTCATCACGTAGAACATCATTTTCTCCTACTATGATGAGTGTAGGTGGTAATCCACTAAGCTGCTCAAGTGATGCTTGTAGTGGAGAAACAGTTGGTTCTTTTCTATTAGTATCGTTTGAAACATAATTATCCCAAAACCATTTCATACTATCACGCGTGAGAAAGTATCCTTCTTGATATGTATTATATGAAGAAGTGTTAAAGTTGGCATCTGTAACTGGATAAAATAGCATCTGGAAGATAATATGAGGTCCGCCCCGCTCTTGTGCAAGTAGGGCAACCGAAGTGGCCATGTTGCCCCCTACACTATCACCTGCTACTACTAAACGTGAAGAGTCTAAATTGAGGCTTTGACCATTCTCTGAAATCCATTTTGTAGTAGCATATGCTTCTTCTAGAGATTGTGGATATTTTGCTTCAGGAGAGAGCGTATAGTTGACAAATACAATTGCTGCATGTGCGCCATTAGCAAGTTCCCTTAACAATCTCTCATGAGTATCAAAACCACCTAGCACCCATCCACCACCATGGGTGTACATTACAACGGGTAAGGTTTCATTGGCACTACCTTGGGGTCTAACTATCTGAATAGATATTTCGCCATTAGGACCCACTGGAATAGTTTTATTTTCTATTTCAGCTGGAAGTTTTTGTACCTGGTCTGCCTGAAGTCCAGACAGTATATTACGAGCCTCAGTGGGAGTCAAAGTGTAGAGTGGAGGACCACTACTTTGTTGTAGTTTTTCTAAAAATAATTTAGTTTTATTTTCTACAGTAGGATAGTTGTTGGTATCCATGTCATATACTAATTGATTAGTATTATTTAAAGAAAAATGGAAACTTATTGTTATTATTAGAATCATGATGCTGAAAAATTATATAGTAATGATCAACAAACACAATTCCAATCTACAAATCATTTCAAATTTAAGATATTTTCAGATTCGTGAGTAAGAAAATTATCTATTACCCATTTATTAAATTTCTTAACTAGATTAACCAAAACAAGTCATTATCAAAATTTGGGTCGTATTACTTCATATACATGATCAATATGTTTGAATGATTTCATCCTTTCACTTTTTGGAATATATAATTTATTAGTATCAAATTTATCCAAAACTAACTTATTAACTTCCTCTGAAATAATGATTTGGTTTTTATTCGCATAACCCTCGAGTCTACTACAAAAGTTAACATTCTTTCCCATTGCTGTAATTTGTACTCTTGAAGGGGAATTCCAATAACCAAAAATAACATCTCCTACATGAATAGCACATTTTAAATCAATATGAGTATATGGTTTAAAACCAAAATAATTATTCCATAGTTCAAGATGTCTATTTTTTATTTCATCAAATATTTTCCTTAATTCAATGGCAGCCAGAATTGTTCTATTAGAAACTTCATCAAATTTTTTATCTTTAATACCAAAGTAAGCAAAAATTCCATCACCTATAAATTTGTCCAAAATTCCATTATTGTTGCTGATTATTTGTGATGCTGCATAATAGTATTCTTTTAAAAAAAGTAAAAGTTCTTCCTTTCTTCTCCCTAGGGCAAGCTCATTAGTAAGGTCTGAGAAATTACTAATATCCCAAAATACAATGATCAGTCTATTAACTTCAATTCCATAGGAACGAAATGATTTTAGTTCATTAAATATATATGGATCAAAAAATAAACCAAGTTTTTCTTTATCATAAGTATCATCTACGTCTATTATTTTTTCTTTAGACATCGTCTAATTTAATCTCCAATTTTATTCTCTTCCATCTAATTGACTTAACAAATACTGATATCGAATATTGAATCTTTTACTAAGACATATTAGTCTTTCAGTATTGCTCATATCACTATACTTTTGAACAAATATCGATATGCTGTTATGTTCTTTCAGATCTTTCATAGTATGTTCTTTACAAATATAGTCAATTTGTGAATAGTCATAATTAAATGTCAATTCTTTCGATTCTCCTGGACCTATTTGTAGTTGTTCTACGATTTCAACTTTTGAAAGATCATTTAACACTCCAAAAAAATATAAATTATGAAAATCCTTACTTACGTTTATCCATGCAACGTTATCTCCTTTTTGTATTTTAACAACCTCTGGAATAAAATTTCTGATTTTTTCATATAGTATAAATTCTGGAATGATAACCGAATGATTCATACTAATACTATAATATTTATTTAATAATAAAATGTTATTTCTTTTAAAAAGTGTAATTGAATAAAATGAAATGAAAGATATTTTACTATTTCTAATATTACAAGAATTTCAATTATCATAGTCTTTCTTATCATTTAGTAAAAAATTGTATAACTTAATACTATTTTTCCGGTTCCATTATTTGCTAATTGTTTTATAGAATGAATACTGATATTTCCAAACTATCTTCAGCATCTATAGCCAAATAGGTATTTGTAATTTATTTTTGTCATAATCTTTATTTTGTTCGACACTTTCAAAAATTGCTCTATTTCATCAATATATGTTAAATGGCAGGACCACTCCTATTTATATCGCTTGAGGTTAGTAATTCGTAGAGTTTTGTTTCGAACAAATTAACCTTCAATTTAACTTAGAGAAATGTTTCATCCATATAACACCACTTCCAATGCTCATCAGGTTCAAAAGATTGGATAATCGGGTGTTCTGTTGAATGGAAATGTTTAGTTGCATGTTTATTCTTTGACGAGTCACAACATCCTACATGGCCACAAATAAGACAAAGACGCAAATGCACCCAAGAATCACCAATTTTAAGACAATCCTCACAACCATCTGCACTAGGCTTTACGTGTTCTTGAATTAATTTAAGATGTTTACATCCTGAATCCGACATTATATTATTTTATTGACATGTTCCTAATAAGTAAAACGAGTATTGGAAATAGATAGAAGAGTGCGAAGGAGAAAGGCAATACACTTGACCAGGTCAATATCTTGAATCGCTCTTCTTTTCATTATTTTTTAGCTAATTATTTATTGATGAATTCCTTAAAGGCAGGATCCGACCATTTCCCTGCATCTATAGTTATCCATATTTCTGCGATAGTACCTTGTTCAAAAGCACTTTTCATATATCTCAATCATCCTGTCCATTCGCTATTGTTTAATACTCCTCTTTGTCACATATGGAATACACGTGCATACGTGTATAAATATAATAAGCAAATACTACCTCTGGTGAAGAATAGTTTGCTGGAATATTGCTTATCAATAAGTTCTGGCCGTTCTACTCCAATCTGAGTAATTTCCCGGATTCTTTCATCTATATCATTGAGAATCTTTGTTTCTATATCTGCCGATAAGATCTTCATTTGTTTTCTTGAAAAATATAGAACCACAAACATACTACATATTTTCAAACTGATGAAAATCTTTTTTTAGAACCTTATTTATTGATGGAGAGTTTTTTTCAATAATTACATTCCATGTTTTTTATTCATATAGGAAGATAAGATAAATCATCTATTCTCTTTTATGGTTTAATCACTGATTTGTAAAGATAAGAATACCTGTCAAGCCTATTATCTAGTTCAATACAATTTATTATTTCTCTCTCTCTCTTAGCGCGGTGTTACTTATCATTATAGAAATTATTATCTCCAAGTAATGGTAATCAAAAATTCTAAATGTCACTCATATA
>DASUZI010000197.1:0-4022 GCA_036376955.1 Nitrososphaeraceae archaeon | reverse complement strand
GATGATGCATTAAAAAATGTTAGAGATGTAGAAACAGAATTGTTAGTAATAGAACCATCTCCTCCCACTAAATTTCTAAATAATATCGGCAAAGCTATCAAAGCTATAGATAAATCAAATTTTGACAAATCATTGAATGCTCTTACAAAAGTTCAAATTGATATATTAAAAGCAGAAAATCTAATATTAAAAAATGTAGTAGCAAAAGATCAACCTCAAGTGATGCAACAATTTACTAATATTGAACCACAAAGTAATGAAGAAGAGGATTCTACAGACATCGAAGAGGATTCTACAGACATCGAAGAGGATTCTACAGACATAGAAGATAACTAAATTTTTTTGTTTTTCTCTATTAAACTATATTTTTACATATCAGAATAAACATTATTATTACATACTTTACTCCTATACTGAAATTTTTCACCTAATCTTAAAGAGAATATCCATGAATGTGAATGATTGTTCTTTGTTTTGGTTTTATTGTTATGAGCCCATTGAGACCTTAATATCTCCCAATATTTTTTTTCCTAATAATAGATACTTATTTTAATAATTAATTTCAGAACATAGAATGAGATTTTAAGGAATTTATAAATATTCTTTCTATCATTGTATGTTTAATCTAATAGGGCAACGACTAACCATCAACAAGTCTTGTCATAGTCTGAATTATTAGTGAGTGGATTCCTGACGGTTCAGGCTATGGCAATAATTAACAATTAATTTGTTTCAAATCATTATATATTACAATATCACTATTTAAAATACTCTGAACAACAACCATGGAATTATCATATTCCATCGTTCATAGCCTTCTATTATTGTTGCCTCATCAATATTATTGGGTTATGGCTTTACCTTAAAATAATAATTAACTAAATTATCTCCAATCATTAAATATCATGTATTATGAATTATAGTACAGTCAAGAATAATGTCGTCATGGTTTTCTTTTTTTATCTGCATATCCTTGGCTCCTAGTAGATAGATATTGAGGAGGGCTATGGCTTTTAATAGAAGTTACATTTATCTGATAATGATATGGAATCAAACATCCATTCAAAAATAGTTATTACATCATCCACCATCATCCTTGTATCTGCTTTTTTTATTGTAATAACAGGAATATCAACAACAACATTTGTTAAAGTTAATGCCCAAGGTGAAGGAGCAAATCAAACCATGCAACCACAGGACGATCCTCAACACGTTGCTAACCAAACTATGGAAAAGGCAATTCAATCTGCCAATGAAACTGGACAAGATGTTGGTGAAGTAGGTTCTAAAGTCACTGAGGGAGCAAAGGACCTGATTGGGAATATTGGAGATAAATTACAAGATTTGGGAAAATAGATATATAAATTAATATTTTAAAAATTATTAATTCTATTTGATTTTTTCATATACTGCATTAATCTTTTCTACCTATAATTAGTTATTTTAGGTTAGTATTGTTAACAATAGAACCTCTGAACCCAATGAATTAGTTACTTTTCTTGACTGGGATTACAGGCAAAAATGACCGTCAAACCTCTGAATTTATCAAAATTTTCTTAATCTCAGAACTTTCAAAAACAATATTAAAATAAGTTTCTAATAATAAAAGCTAAATACAATGTAGGAAAACTCTACTATATAAACAGGTCCACTCCATTATCTGCTTAAACTATATTTTTAAAATGAACTTGTATATAAATATGGTATTTATTACGATAATAAATTAATTAATCAAGAGGATTAAAAAGTGCCATTTATAGAATCTAATAACAAAAATAAATTAAAAATTTACTATGAGGTATATAATATGGACAAACCAGATACGGTAGTTTTAGTTCATCCTATTGGAGGTAATATTGATATTTGGAATGAAGAAATTTCTTTAATTTCAAAGGAAAAAAAACTGAGAATAATTGCATATGAAATAAGAGGTCACAATAGAAGTAATATGGGAACTACAAATAGTTTTACAATATCTGATCTTGTAGAAGACCTTAAAATATTACTTGATAGTTTAGATATTAAAAAATGTACTTTAATAGGACACTCTATAGGTGGTTCTATTGCATCTTTATATGCAAAGCAATATCCACAAAAAGTAGAAGCAATAATATTTATCAATGCGTCTTCTGTTCGGATACCAGATAAAGATTTAGAAAAACACTTTACTACAAGGAAAATTGCAGTAACTCGAGGTATGGATGCGTTGGCAGAATGGGCAAGACATGAAACATTAGAATCGGAGGAAGCCTTTAAAAATGACGATAATTGGAATAATTTTAAACAAATATTTACAAAAACATCGGTTGAAGGATTTGTTGCTGCTACCAATTCTTTGTACTCAATGCCAGATGATGTAACTAATTCATTAAAAGATGCTAAAATATTTGGTATAGTAGGCGAAGGTGATGATGTCTTTATGAGATTAATGCAAAAAATGAAAGAAGAAATACCACGGTTTGAACTTAGGATTATTGAAGATAGTGATCATTGGGTCATTGTTGAGCATCCAGAAGAATTAGATAAAGCACTTATAGAGTTCTTAAATAAAATATATCCGTAATATAATTTTTAAAAAAGATTGCTTAACTTATAATTATTTTGAAATTTAAGGTACCAAAAAGCTAAATACTATGTAATAGACTCCTACTACATGGAGGGCACTACTCCCTTAATTTGTAGGTGAACCCAAAAATATGTACAACATTTTTCACTATTGTTATTATAAATAAAAAACAACTATAAAATAATACAAATAATCATTCTCTAAGTAAAACAGATAGTATTTTAATATTAACGATGGGAGAAACCTATAATCTCGATGTCCAACCAGCTGAAAAACCATATTACCAGAATGACTATCAACAAAACTATCCAAATGACTATCAACAAAACTATCCAAATGACTATCAACAAAACTATCCAAATGACTATCAACAAAACTATCCGAATATTAATTAAGATATTAAATAATTCAAAAAACATATATTTTTTTTAACATTCTGTTACAAACCAAATATCTGATATAATCATATATTGTAATAACGGTTTCTAGTAATATGAAAATTTTTATATTTTATTATCACAATTTGGCAAAGGTAAAGATTATCTATCTATAAAAGTATAACAAAATTATTTATTATCATCTGTGACCCATGATCTTTTTAAAATAAAAGTTTTCATTCCTTCATTAAAAGCAAAAATTTTTTATAATAGTATTTGATTTTATTGATAACAATAGTATCAATACTACAAGGTTTTATTAACTATAGAAAATAATGAAAATATTATAATATTAAGATATTATCTCTGTATTACGCTAACAGACTCCTCTTTAGAACCGCTATCAGTTTTATTCCCTACTTTGAATATTTTTGTAAAATTTAACATATTGTGGAGGTCTATTTTAACAAAGGTTCCTAATAATAAATATAATGTAGAACAATACTCTTTAGAAGATTATAAATTTTGAATAGCTAGCTGACTATTGGCAAACCATTAGTAGTCTTTCCATACGTCATGATTATCTATTTAATTTATTAAGAATGTTTACAAGTAATAATATCATTAATTTGCTAATAAAATAAAATATGCTATATATAAGAATCTAAAAAATTTATAAAAAATTATTGAGCTAGGTTAAATATTAAAACCTAGTTGTTCTTTGACTGTCTCTATTTATTTCTGTATTGTGTCTATTAACTGATTTTATATAATCAGTATTTGTTTTTGTCAAAGTCTTTAGATTATCACGTGTTTGTTCAAGTGCTGTGTTATAAACTCTCATATTAGATGCTAAAGCATTATTTATTAGATCGCTTGTATTTAACAGATAACTTGTAAAGTTATTGACAATTACTGCATTATTTTTAGCAATTCTTTGTGGATTATACAAGTCCCAAAATGCATAGAAGTTTCCTCTATTGTTATCTACTTGTGATTGAAAAGAGACTACTACTTGTTTTTGTGCTTCGATATAGTCAGAAGCAATATCTCTTACGGTTTGAATAGTTTGTTCTTGA
>DASUZI010000196.1:0-12440 GCA_036376955.1 Nitrososphaeraceae archaeon | reverse complement strand
GATATGTATAGAACCAATTGACAAATCTGTGTTTGGAATCTATATCTCAGAAGAGAAAATGCTTGTTAATCAAATTCATTAGATCTCGTTGAGAAATATGGAAAATATGCTGTATTTACTAATAGTGGTACCTGGTATCCAGAACCATTAACTTTTTGCATCTAAAACATATTGCCTATTTTTTGATAAATTATGGGAATTGAACGGAAGAATCAAGGAGATTTGAACTATTCAATATGATAAAACGATTTTAATTTATTAAATTTCAATATATAGTTATTTATAAAAAATAAAAATTTATCTTTATTATTTGTCCTAATAATGGTCATATTGTCTTTCTAACAGTCATACTATTTAACATGTTAAAAAAATGGTATATAAATAACATGGATTTGTCAGTATTAAATATGCTAACAAGGTATTTTTTGTAAACTTTTTCTAAAATGTTTATATGCTTCGTTATACATGATTTTTTTCAAATTACAGAAATATTTATGTATTGTAGCTAAATTTGGATTCACTAAGATTACAAGAACACTGACATATTGCAAAAACTGGAATTAATATAAAAAGAATAGCGAATACTTGATGATGTTAAAAATTTACGCTCGTTCAGTTTAATGTCTAGTCAACTGGTGGGTTGTATGCCTCCAACAGCGAATTTCGAGAAATGTTGTAATTTTAAAAGATAACCGCATTTGTCCTCGGTATCAAATAATTTGTATCTTTGAAGTTTATCTAATGTATCCCATTGTTGAGTTATCTCGTTATAGGCATATAATAAAACATCTGGACATCCGTCTTTTAATTTATCAGTATTAAGAGATTTGTCTATAGTTATATAACTCAAAGGTGATGATATGAATGATTCTGGATTAGCGAAATCTATGTTTGTTGAATCATCACTAAGAATATAATCTATATTTAAGAATAACGCAATTTTATCAACAGGTAAAGATGGAAGATCGAGGTTTTTAGGAATGTCATCTGAAGTTCCAAAACTGAATCCTACATTAGTTGCTTGTTTTGCAAATTTCATCTCTAGCCTTTCAACACTAGTGATATTAGATTCAGTTGAGAAGGGTTCATTAATTAATACGGACATATTAGAAAATATCTTTCCAATTACAGGAGTAAGAATGAAATTATTATTAGAATTATCTTGCTTTATAAAAAAAATAGGCGGAATGTATGTACTCTCTACAGCTATTTCTCGTGTAGGAGCAGGATAATTAGGAATAGCATAGGACTTGAAGAGTTGTGACGCAGTAGAAGTTACGGGAGCAGATTTTCCAAATATTATTTCTTTTGGCTGTTTTAAAGATTTCAATTCTTCCGCAGATTGTATAAATCCTTCAGGCATTTCATTAACCCTGTCTATTTTTTTTCCATTGACTACAGCACCTTTTGAAATAAATGTCTTAAGTGCTTCAGCATTTAATTCTGTAGATATATTTGCTTTTCCTTTAAATGGTATTTTTGTATCTTTATTTTCAATAGTTATCATTGCATTCGGATTGGTTTCATGAACTGTAACTCTATTTTTTATTAACAATGGAACAAAATTCTCTGGTCCTTTAGTTTCATTTATGACGTATGATGCAAATTTTACATTATTTAGAAATATTATTCCATTAGACGAATTAAAATCCACCGATTTATCATTATCATGTATAACAAGAGAGTTGTTTAATGTAAATGGATTGGGAGAAATCTTGAATGTGGCATTTAAAAGAGGTTCTCCTGTATCATAATTCATTATTTTGACAGTAATTGTTCCTGAGTTTTGTAGAGATTTTTTTTCGACTGGTTCTAAATACTTATTTTTGATTGCTTCCTCTTGAATCTCTTCTTTGGTTAATTCATCTTTTTCTATTGGTGTCTCTTCTTTTCCTTTTTCACATGCTTCTAATTCTAAGAGTTTATTGCAAATCTTTTGTTCTAGCGACTCTTTTTCATCGTTCTCTTCCTCATCACTTGCCAAGACTTCTTGAAAATAATTAAAGGAAATAAATGAGTTAAATATTTGATATTCATGTTGATTATTTTCAAAGATTGTAAATAGGATAAAATATAGAAAGCCCATAACAATTATGGTATATAAATTAATTATTTTATTCAATCGTAATAGTACTAATTAGAAGTTATTTTTATTGATTATGTTTAAAATTATCTTGAAAATGGTATATTTATTTATTGTAAATTTCTAGTTTTTATCAATTGGTTTTTAGTCTTTATAGTAAATTTATCTCATGGAATTTATATTCAATATTGTAGGATAACTTATACTTGTGATTTAATTCATATCTTAAACGTTTTACTTCTTATTGATCTTATTTAAAAAAGATCTTTTATATTATATATTGAACAAAAAATTTGATTAAGTGATGAAATTTTTAGTGTTGATATTATAATGGTTAATTTCAACCTTTTACCATTTTTTTATATTTTATTAATTCTAACATTAAATTATATTTTTATACTCCTGATGCTTAAAACAAATACAACTGATAGGATTGATGTTATAGTTTTAGAAAGACCTCATGATCATTATCAAATATAAATTGGATATAGAAAAAAAGAAAAAACAAATATCTGTCTTGATAAAGTATATCTTGATAAAGCATATCATTCCACGAAAATAGAACAATAAAGTATTAAGATATTTATTATACAAACATAGAACTAAAGAAATACAATATAATATGAGAAATGCAGTAAAAAGAATGATGGTTGAGAGAACAAATTCATGAAACAATAAATAAGAAAGCTATTTACATGAAGGGAAAAGAATGAAAAATAGATCTATCTTGAAATTTATGCAAATAGCAAATAGTATGGTTGTTTACAGAATTATAATTTTGGAGTAGACCGTAAATCAATTGCTATATTGTACAAGTGTATTACATTTCAAAGTGTTTTGAATACAACTGTATTTTGATTTGAGACCAAATGACTTCCATATCCATATCAAAGAATCATAAGTCCATACAAGTAAATGTGCTCTTAACAAAAACTATGGCTTGCAATGTAAAGATGTCAATGTGGATTGAATTCTAGATTGTAGCTCATTCTTATCGATAAATAATTATTATTTTAATTTGGAATATATCAGGAAGTCATCATGGAATGATTACAGCGAATAATTAATTGAACAAGGTGATGTTATGATTTATATATCTTCTTAAATCATCAAATAGGAAAATCAAAAATTTGAATGAAGATAAAGAGAGGATATCAATTCAATTTAATATAGTCATAGTTATAACCAGTTTTTTGTATATTTGATAATACTTTAAAATCTATAGAAAAATGTATGACTAAGTGTTGCTTACGTATTTGTTATGGTGGAACGAGAAGGACAACTACACCACGACGAAGATAATATTTCAGCATCAGGTTTGAGTCCTTTAAGATCTAGTCTTTATAGGACCTTGTGGAGTGCTTCCCTTTTTTTATATATTGGTGCAGCTATGTATGATGTAGGGGCATCGTGGTTAATGACTTCACTTGCTCCAAATCCATTATTTGTTTCTCTTATTACCACAGCTACTACTCTACCAATTTTTCTCTTTGCATTACCATCTGGTACTTTATCTGATATTTTTGACCGGCGTAGTATACTCCTTATTACATGTGTGTACATGTTTACAATATCTACTTTACTGGGAATACTCACTCTGGTTGGCGTGACTACCCCAACCGTATTGTTGATGCTCACTTTTGCGCTAGGAGCAGGTATGACTATGATTAGAACTCCTATTATTCCTATCATGAGTGGACTGGTATCAAGTTCAGAATTACCTGCAGCTCTTACTCTTAGTGCTGTTGCTGGTAATATAGGGCGGGTCGTTGGCTCAGCAGTAGGTGGTTTTATTGTAGCAGCATTTGCACCTTGGGCTGTTTTTTTTCTTAATTCAGCTTCTTTTCTTGGTATGATTATAGTCCTTAGTAGATTACCAAGAAATTCTCATATCCATAAACAAAGCTCTCTGCCTCCGGAGAATATAATTCGAGCAATTAGAGCTCAGATACGTTATGTACGATATTCTCAACCAGCACATGTATTAATTGTCCGTGCAGGTTTATTCACACTATGTAGTAGTGCATTATTATCCCTCTTGCCACTCTTAGCTAAAAATGAATTAAGACTAGATTCGACAGGTTTTGGATTGTTATTAGGATCTTTTGCTACGGGTGCAATAATAGGTGGAATTGTAATATTGCCGAAATTGCGACCTAATATTTCAGTAGAATCTCTAATTACAGGTTCCATAGGATTACTTGCAATAGTAATATTTGCAACGGGATATACACGCGATTTTACTATTCTTTGTATAATCATGGGTATAGGAGGAGTATCTTACATCACTATATTATCAAAATTTTATACCATTGGAATGAAATCTGCACCCAAGTGGATTGGAGCAAGAGTATTAGCAGTTTATCTGCTTGTACTAAATGGTGGCTTGGCAGTTGGAAGTGTAATATGGGGTATAATAGCTAACTCATTTGGCATCCCAGTAACCCTGTCAATAGCTTCGTTAGCCTTAGGTGTAACCATTATTGCTAGGAAACGTTACAGCACTACTTTATTGGATGACCTCGATTTTACACCAGCAAGTGACCACTGGTCACTACCTACTGAGCTTGCAGTTGATCCTCCACAAAACGACAGTCAAGCTCTAATAACAATAGACTATAAGATTGATCCAAACTTATCTGACGAGTTCGAGAAGATTGTGCGTGAGTTAGGACGTATTCTTAAGAGCGAGGGAATGGCCTATTGGGAATTATATCAAGATACAACAGATATTGGTCACTATATCGAAATAAGAATTGCGGATACATGGACTGACCACATGCGTCAGCATGAACGCGTTACCAAGAATGTTCAGGTTATGGAAGATAAAATACGAGCACTTCTGAAAGATGGTCCTCAACCCATAGTCTCTCACTATGTAGGAAAATCTGCACACAAATAGTTCATCCGCGTATAATCATCCTTTTTTATTACTTCAATTATTAGAGTCTGTATTATTTTCAGATCTACACAATTTCATTATTATCGACTAAGAAGCAATTCGACAATATAATAATTATCAGTAATAATATTAGTATTTTTTGGTTATTATCTCCATCATTATATTAGAAGGAGAAATTGGTTACATTAACTGTGTAATTTCTAAATATTTTTTTAGGATTCAATAATTTGATATTTCATTTAATTCTCTAATAAGTTACAAGTCGTTGGTAATCCATCGAAGTGCGAACCAATTTCATTTCCTTACTCTTCAAAATTCAGGATATTATCGCAATTCATTCTATTTTCTTTATTAACCGAATCACAAAGATATAGAAAGATGTCTTAAAATTATACGTACCTAAAATTGGTTTTGAATAAATATCTTTCATTAATATTCTATCATTAAATATTAAATTAGCTGCTTTTCTTGGTTAAGCCAAAGAATAAGAAATTAGATTGGGAGAACTGGATAATAATATTATTATTACATCAAACCATAATTTAATAATATTTGGTTTAATTTTTTTTATCTAAAGTAAGAATTGTGGCCAATACAATTTTTGTAACTGATGTTAGGTAATTCCAATCTATTTTTTCTGGCGTATCAGAAATGGAATGATAATGAGGATTTTGGTCAGTCCTAGCAGATCCATCATAAGCTCCTACTACTACATATCCTCTCTTTTCAAATGGTTCATAGTCACTATCATATATTGAATCAGGCTTGGGAGATAAATCAGTATAAGCACACATTTTTTCCATGATATTCCCACATTCAAGTGAATCCTTATCATTAAATACAACTCTATTATGTCTTTCAAATCCTTCGTTGTAGTTGTCTGTTTCAATTATTATCATTCCAGGGTTAAATTTGGGATATCCAATCATGTCTAAATTTATCAATCTATGTAAGTTCAAATTATCCTCCCTGATTGATTTTGCATACTGTTCTGAACCTAAGAGATTCTGTTCTTCCCCTGAGAAGAAAACAAATTGTAAATCATAGTTTAATTTTTTATTATAAAGTACACGTGAAATTTCCAAAATAGAACTTACTCCGCTTGCATTATCATTTGCACCTGGAGCTCTTGAATAGGAATCGAACCATAATTCCATTCGTGAATCATAGTGAGCACAAATCAGAATACATTTATGATTTTTTCCATTTTTTTTACATATTATATTTTTTAAATCGTATTCCTTTTCATCTATTATTTCTTTGTATTCATGAAAAGAAACATTTTCATATCCTATATTTTTAAATTCATTTTTTAGCCATTCTGCTACTTCATTGATGTATTTAGATTTACTATGTCTAGTATGGTAAGATGATAGTTTCATTAATTTTGATTTTATGTTTTCTAATGATACTTGATTAATCATAGATACAATTTGGTTGTCTAATTTTTTATTGATATTTTCAATCTCACCTAAGGTTTTTTTAGCATTATTAATATTTCTTTCTGATTTTGAATGATGATGAGATGAATTTTTAATCACATTCAAGTACACTATGTAATTAATAATACACGTTATTTAACAATTTTCACAATATCTTTTCCAAATAATGCACGAAAATTTAGGATTAATTAACTTAAATCTAATTTTTTAACCTATTTCAGTTTTATGTATAAGATTACATCAGAGTTTTAATTTTTAAATCATTTTATCTTCAGATAAATGGTAATATAATAGTCAAATTATACATTATTCTTATACTTTTAAAATTAGACAAATAATTGAAAGAAAAATAATTAAATGATATTGTATTGATAATTTCAAATTAGTATTAGATTAAATTATATTATAATTTTATTTATTGAGAGATTAAATATCCTTTAGAGCAATTTACTATAATTTCTGTAAATAATATATTCGACAAAAGTTTTTGTTATAAGTTCCCCTTGCTGTGATCCCATGTAGCATAGTAGTGCGGAATTATTTCTATTATAATAGATTCTCCTCTCTTTATAGAATCCATAAGAAACTTTGTCATAGTGTTATTGAGACTTCCTGTATACTTGATTATTATCTTTTCTGCTATTGATATGTTTCTGCTAATATCTTCAGAAATAATGGCTGTACCTTTACCTCTAACTCCTTTATATGGTGGATTAGTTTCATCTATACAAAAGTAAATATTATTTCTCTTCCTAATATTTCTAATTTTTTTAGATTTCTTACCTGTTTCAAAGTAGAATCTACTATTATCAAAATAGTACCACACTGGATGTATGTTGGGGTCTTCTTTCTCATCTATCGTTCCTAATCTAGCAAACAACTTATTAGTTGAAAGAAAATTTTCTATAAATCACTAATTTTATTATTGTTGTAATTTCTTCTTTATTTAATTATAATGTTCTAACATAAAGTCATAAATTAAAGTCAATATCATAGGACTAAAAGATAATAAATAAAACTGATATTTAAATAGCAAGCGACTAACCTAGATCTATATTCACTTCTACGCTACCATTGCTGTTAAAAGTACCAGACGTGCAGCTTTCTTTACCATCATTAAGCTTTATCACACATACGTTAATAATATCTCCACTTGAGATTCCATTCACTTGTTTAACTAAGTTGTCACCAACAGTGAAAGTTTCATTCCATTCCCATGAACCTAGATCAGTATGAGCAGAAATTTTCAAATTATCACCTATTCCTGCCCCGCTAATTTGTATTTGAATAATACCATTCTCTGCAAATATAGTAAATGGAAGAAGTATTAACATTAATAGCAAGGTTGTCGTTATTACAATGATTTTATTATAATTTTTTATCACTACCAGATCTATTTAAATTAATTATATATTATTTTGTATAAAACAATTATTTTCAAATCTGTCGTATTATTCACGTTTAATTCAATATAGATGAAATAGTTGCAATTAACAGATAATAAAAAAGGAGTTCAAAATATATTATGTTATTTTTTAAAATCAATACGTCTAATACTAAATTTTAGTTTGAGGAAAAAAGAACATCTAATTTTATCTATACAACTACAAATATTCGATTTAAGTTTATGTAGTTGTTATAATTCAACTATTCTGTGGATAATAAAGAAAAGAATCTATTTCGTCTATTGTCCGTATATTTGCTAATTATTATAGTCATAATTATAATTTTCATTAACTATCATAGAATTTATGGAGAAGAAAATTTAAATCACAGTTTGACTATTACGGAAGGCATAGCGAGTGGAGATGTTACTCATGATACTGCAATTATATGGTCAAGAATAAATGAGCCTTCAATTATGCATGTAGAATTTGCTAATAATTTATTATTTTTAAATTCTAAATCAAAGACAAAATTGGTGGATGATACTACCGATTTTATTGGAAAGATCAAACTATATAATCTAACTGCAGCAACAACATATTTCTATCGGGTCTTTTTCTCAACTCTTGATAATAATACAGCTAGTTCATCCATTATGGGGAAATTCGAGACAGCGCCTAATCCAACCACGTCACACAATTCTATAAGTTTCATAGTAGGTGCAGATATCGGTGGTCAAACATTATGCCGTGAACTAAACAAAGGATATTCAATATTTGAAAAAATGATAGAAATCTCACCAGACTTTTACATTCAAAATGGGGATATGATATATGCTGATGACGAATGTCCAAAACAGAGACTGGACGGAGGTCAGAATATTCCTGGAAACTTTTTTGGGATTGCAGATCCCAAAATTAATTGGAATAATCAAACACAGGTTCATGATATTTATCTCAAACACTGGGTATATAATAGAGCTGATCCTCATTTGCAGAACTTTCTCAAAAATACATCTATTTATAGCCAATGGGATGACCATGAGGTAATTAATGACTTTGGAGGAAATTGGTCTTTTTGGAATATTGAAAACCAAAATAGAACAGGATATAAAAATCTTGTTCAAGAGGGTAGAAAAGTATTCTTTAACTTTTCTCCCATAGATAATAATATCACAGATCCTAACAGGATTTATAGAACATTTTCTTGGGGAAATGATCTGGATCTTTTAATTTTAGATGCAAGGTCTGATCGAAGTAGAAATGATATGCCTGATACTATAGAAAATAATAAAACAATGTTAGGATCTGTCCAGCTCTCATGGTTAAAAGATAATCTATTACGTTCTAATGCCACTTGGAAAGTTATAAGTAGTGACATTCCCATGTCCATTCCTACCGGAGCTAACTCTTCAAAATTTGGACGCGATGGATGGGCTAATGGTATAAGTCTTGACTTTTCATTAAATACAGGTTTCGAAAGAGAGCTTGAAGAAATAATGAAATTCATAGATGATAACAATATCAAAAATGTAGTCTTCGTAACTACTGATGTTCATTTTCCTATTATACTAAAGTACAATGCTGATATGAATAGTGATGGAGATTCGGTGAATGTCTATGAAATCATATCAGGTCCACTTAGTGCTTTTACTTTTGGTATCTTATCATCTCCTCTCTTAATGCCCGATCCTACATTTCAGCCTACAATTTTATATGTGGAAGGCGGATTATTCAACTTTGCTTATTTACAAATTGTGAAAGGAACTGATGGCAAAAGTCATATGCTAGTGGATATAATTGGAGCAGATGGAATCGCACGTCTTAATTCACATCAGGATCTGATTGCACAATAAAGATGTGTTATGTTGATGATAAATTATGGTCATTAATAAAAATCAAGTATATCTTATATACTAAGTATATAATATAGCATTAAAGGAACGAAATCTAAGATTGTAGAGATGTAGAAATAAATCCTTTCTACCATGAATAGATAACGTAATAAATTAATAAATTTGGAGGATAATACAAATAACAGGCAATAATTGAAAATATAGAAATATCTTGATCAAGATAAATGTACTCAGTTATTAAAGTAAATTGATGTTGAGTCAATTGTATCGATTGTTTAACGAATTCAAAAGCGTCAAACTCTCATTATAGCGAGGTTCAGTAACATAATATAATAATTTTTTAAATGAAATTTGAATTAATTAATTTACAAATTCAAATGATCAGATTTAATTGGTGATGCAATTTCAAATGACATTTTGTTGTCTATATTACAATGAAACATAACTTTTTTTAGTTAGACTACCATATATATAAATAATAGCGTATGCCTAAGGCATATATTCTAATTAATTGCGAATCAGGCTATGAAAGTCCTGTTGTTAAAAGTATTAAATCAATAGATTGCGTATTAACATGTAGCATTGTTTATGGAGTATATGATATCCTAGTTGAAATAATATATGATACTTTAAAACAATTAGACTATATAATTAAAAAAAAGATTAGGAAAATCAGCAAAATAAAATTTACTATGACATTAATTCCTTTTGAATTTGAATTAAAATGAAGTATATTCGTTTATTTAGGAAAAATAACATACATACCGGTCATTCGGTTTACAAATTATATTGAAAAATAATCCTCAACTTTTCTCCATTTCATTTAATATTTATAAGAAATATAACTACTAGAATACTTTTTCCTTTATATGAAATGCTTATCATGTAATAATCATTTTCATCCACAAATGAGCTTTCACTTTTTAGGATTCAATAAGAGACAAAATTCTGTCTATGTGTATTATCAACTATCTCCATCTTGTAAAGAACCCATTTGAGGAATATATGAAACTCAAAAAATAGAACTTATGCCTCCTGTTACTCCAGATGATATAAACAATAAGGTATCAATTTTGAAAAAAGAATAATCGTATACAAAAATTTAGCCCAAGGCTTAAGTCTATCTACATCTATTCAAGGAGGAGTGATTTCTCTTACTTCTATATCATATAAATCAAAATCAAGATTATTTGTCTTTAAAATCATCTTAGGAGAACCCCATGATATAATCGCTCCCTTATCAATTGCTCCACATTCATCCATTTTTGCTTTTCCAGAATTAATTCCCCATTTGCCATCATCAACTTTCTCATGTACTTTGACATAAGGTCCTTTTCCTTCATTTTTTGTATCTACAAAACTTTCAAGTTTTACTTTGGAATTGTTATCAAAATTGTAAACTATTGCTTTAAACCCAATTTTTTTATTATAAAGATTGCCTAAATCTATTTTTTCATTAGGTTTATCTATTACATAATCTGCATGATATTGTTCTTTTTTCATTTGTAATTTACCATCTGTTGAGATGTTATTGTGATAGCTCGAACCTCCACAAAAAGCGTTAGGATATTCTTTAATTTCTTCTTCTCCTTTGCTGTCATGTAAAATAGAACGAGAGACAAGAGAAATAGCTTGATCTCTTTTTTCTGCTTCCAACATTTTGAATATTACAGTAACTTCAATATTCTTGAAGTCACTTGGATATAACCAGTAGCCTTGTTTGTCTAATATACTAAAGTTCCATGTCTCAATTTGTTTCATCATTTTCTCCTGTGTTAAGATTCCTGCTTGTTTTGTAGAAATATCAATTCTTGTTGTTCCCTTGCCCACTTTCCAGCTTCCATCTGAATTTCTCTCTGAAAATATTTCTTTATGTTTAATTTCATCAATTTGTTTTAAATCGTTAGGATTTTTATTGTTAAATCTATAATATTCTCCATCTGGATTATCTCTATAGATGGGATAAATCTCTTCTTTTTCTTCTAAAGGTGCAAAAGGTAGTAATTGTATTTTGGTAATTTCTGAAATTAATGTGCTTGTTAATATAGAGATCCCAAAAATTATAATTAATATTATTACTAGTGTATATTTATACTTCCTTAGGATTAAAAATAACGTAACACTAATTACCGAACCAATGATTATAAAATAATTTTTAGTTAATCCAATAATTACTGCTAAAGCTATTAAAATTAATATCTTTAAAATCAACCAATTCAATTATAGACTTGATAAAATGTATTTTAGTCTATATGATTGTTCAATTGCCAAAAATAAGTTTACCTCTTTACGAAATAAGTAAGTATAATAATTGATGAATAAAATGCAATATCTTTTTAATTAAATACTCTTATGTTAAGATCTAATATGATTAAATCATAGATTAATTGTCTATCTTATATATAATAATTAGAGATCTATCACAAGTCGTATTATCTACTTTCTACTTTAGACCTTCTCTAATTTCGCCACTGAAATTAGATAGTACATCAGTTCCAGATAATGCTACTTTCTTAGACGCTTCTCCTAGCTGATTAAGAATATTTTTTGCCTCGCTAGGGGTTATTATGCCAGTAGAATTATTTGCAACTTCTGAAGCAATATTTTTTATTTTTTCTGTAGTAGTTTTTATTAAATCTGTTATACTGTTTGTTGTTGTTACTTCTTGTCCATAAACTGGAAGGAAAATTATCATGGAAAAAACAAATACCACTGTAAAAAATATGGATTTGGATGCTAATTTCATTGTATTCATTGATAATGTAATAAGAA
>DASUZI010000195.1:0-6783 GCA_036376955.1 Nitrososphaeraceae archaeon | reverse complement strand
GAATTCTTTCATGGTAATTGTTGGATTGAGTTTAGAAAAAAAGGAATACCTGATAAGATTCCAGATAATATATAATAGCATAAAAAATTGAAGAATATATAGTTGGCTACAAAGACAATAACAAACAAATTTGAAAATCATATGATATCTATTAAAGCTGAACATCAGAAGCAGATAAGACCTAATTTACATGATCCTACCTATAATGAACTTCATGAAAAGATTATCGAATTGATAGATTGGACTTTGGAGAAATATCAAGCAGGAACAAATATAAAAATAACGAACCAGCAGAATGAAGAATAAGAAGTAATAATAGAGGATATTATTCAAGAACTTGATAAAAAAAGAAAAATAATATAAAAAAATTTATGTTTAAATTACTTGCCTAATTTCTCTAATCCTTCACCAATGTTTCCAACTAAGTTCTTTGCCCCTTCAGTTATCTTAGAACCCAATTCACTAGCATTTCCTTGAATGGCTTCACCAGTTTTATTGGCACCTTGTTGCATGTTCTCACCAGTTTGGTTGGCTGATTCACCTGCATTCTTCATAGTTTGATTCGTTCCTTCAGATTGGGCAAATGTTGGAATAGTAAATGTTGCTAAAGTAAGAACAGTTGCGAGAATTGCTACTGTTGGCAATACAAGAAATAATTTATTGTGTATCATTTCAGTCAACTACTCTTTCTTTTGCTTTTTCTGCTTCATATTCTGCACCTGTATCTTTATCAGGGTCTTCAATCTTTTTACCTAATGCTCTTGCTCCTGCCTTTATTTTATCATCTAAACCTACGTCTTCCCCTGTCTCAATTTTTATATCTTTATCTTCATTCATTGTAATTGTTAGTATACGATATACTTTATATTAATTATATCATAAATATAAAGATAAATTTTAGAGAATATTTATTAATCTATTTATGCAGTAGGAAAAGATAATAATTTGATGAATATTAAAAGTCTACTACTAATGAAGAGTAAATCTTTGAGGAGCAACCATAGATTATCTCAGTAGTAGACTATGAGTGGAAACGATTAACACTATTATCAATCATATAATATTTAAAAGTTTGATATAATTAATTGTCATAGCCTGAACTAGGAATCCACAAGGGTCCAGAATATGACGTATATGTCTCCTAATTTTCCATCTTCATGGATATAGGTGGTTCTCTAAATGATGATTAGTAATTTATTAATTCTCGATATTTTCATTCTATATTTTAAATATTAAGTTTATAATATCTCTAGAGTTATAAATTAATAAATAAAAATCTATAAAAGCTTCTATGTTCTTTGCCGTAGTAAAAATATTTACAGAAATAATTGTCTGAAATTGTATTAAAATACTTTTATTCAAATATGCAGTATATCTATTGAAGGAAATATATGAAAAACTCTGTTATTGCAATTAAGTTTTTTGTAATAACTACAATAGTCTATGTACTTCTAGCCCCTGTATTTTTTGAGATGGATAATGCTTTTGGAGAAGAAACATACTTTGTTAATGAGGATAATGATAAGACGACATACAGTCAACAACTAGTACAAACTAAAGAATGTAAATCTCCTTGTCCATCTAGTGCAGAAATGTGTATTGCTATGTGTGCTTAAAAATATCTTTTTTTTTCTTCAATAATTTTCTCTTTTCTTTTATTACGTTATTATTGGTTTAGGTCTAATTGTAAATTTGACTTCATATTTGTGTATTATTTCAGTGTTTTTCAAAGTTGCAAAAAGTTTAATTTAATTTTGCAATTGTATAGTGATATTGGGAACATTCATGTTTGGTTTTCCAGGTTATTTTTTAAATTAGAGCTCCCTTTGTTTTTGTCAATGGACATAGTGTTAGGTGTCCACGGTGGCAGATGGCAACACGAAAATCGCTAAAAAAAATTATAAAAAATAATCGAATTGATAAATTATAATGATAGTTTAACAATTTATGGTAATTAAAAAGAAATAATAATTTAAAATAAAAAAAATAAATAAAAAAAATAACGTTAAAAGAATAGAATCCAATAATAATATTATAGCATATTAAAGTAATAGATGTTCCCTGTAAAAAGATTAGAAAAAATGCATGAGGACTAGAAAATTATTATTTACAAGTTATTACTTATCCAAAAGCAGACCCAAACTACCTATACGTTGCAAATAAATTGTCAAAGAATCTGTCAGAATTAGATAGTATTATTAAAGATATAAGAAAATACAATTACATTAACAAAAATAATCCATTGATTCATATAATAAATAAATAAACTTCTTTATACTATTTATTTTTTTTATTAATTAACCAAATTGTAATTTTATTTTCTTATTTAATGTGTAAGAAATATTTTACTAAACTATCATGTTATATTAATTTTAAAAAAATAAAAAAAATAAAAAATCATATTGCTATTGATTCAGACATATTTGATATGAAATTATATAATTATTAAATATTGTATTAAATATTGTATATAAATTATAATTGCTTATTTTGAATATGGCTTGAAAAAAGATAATTTTTTCTCTATTATAATAAAATAAAAAATTTTGCATTATTCATAGCATATAACCATCAAATAAAATTTGAAACCTATTATAAAATTGTTCGCAGTTCGTGAAAACCCTTGGGTCGTTGTCGGACTGCGAACAGTTGAACTTGAGGTTAAATTAAGGAATTTGCTGTTGCAGTTTTATATGTGTTTTATCTTATATAAAAATTAGAGAAAAATATTCCCCCCTCTCTATAACCAGCTTGCTAAGAATTATTAGAAACTTTTTTAGCATTATCTTGACAATCTAGAATATCCTAAATTACTAACTATATTGGATTGTACTTACATTAACCACCTAAATTCTCGTTTTATGTAATCTTTCAATTTCTATTCTATAATTAAATTATTAACTAAATTACAAATGAATCCTTAATACCAAGACAATAACATATCCTCAACAACCTTTGTCCTAGAAAAGACCAGCCATAGATTAACACTAAAATATTTTATTTTCTCAATGGTAATAGCTATAATCATTGCAAATGTTATTGTAATATTTTCAGAAGAATACAATAATAAGCATTCTGTTTCTCTTTGGACATTAAACATAACTGCAGCTTCTGCTTCAATTTTATGTATTATTGTTATCTGTAAATATGGAATTCAGGGACTTCATGGTAAATCATATCTGTTTCTTGCTCTAGGTGTTATATCATGGTTTTCTGCAGATTTTACACTTTTATATAATTATTATGCATTGGGATTAGAAGAACAAAGACTTGTAACTATTACAGATGCTTTATGGTTTGCGGGATATGGATTTCTTGCTTTACATTTAATTATAGTAATACGTTCTTTACACATTAGAATAAAATCTAAACTTATTATTATAATATCGATTATTACAGTGATTTTTATTAGTTATAATTTAGTTAATATTCTTTCTTATGATTTTCCTACTGACGATGATTTTATAGCAATCATAGTAACCATTTTGTATCCTATTCTAGATTTTATATTAATAGTACCTTCTTCAATAATACTGGTAACATTACGTAAAGATTATGAGTATAATATCACATGGTCTCTTTTTTCATTATCATTACTGGTTAATTCAATAGCCGATGATGGATATGTTAAAGATTTTGTAACTGGCAATTCTGAAAATCTATGGTTTTGGAAGCTCTTCTATATAACAGATTTTATTATAATTTCCGGAGCTTTATTGTGGTATAATAGGTTTCATATTCCACATTCAAAGAAAATTAAAATTGAATAATCATAATAATACCGAAAGCGGTTCTAAAAGAGTCCAATGTAGAGATATAATATTTGCTCGTATATAGATTCTATTAGTAGAAACTTATTATTTTTTACTATTCTTCCAATCTCTTACAATTACATTAATAGCTCCATCATCCTTTAACTTACCATTAACACCTCTAAACCCAATATATCCAGAATGGTTGTTTCCCCATCCAGATATTGTGTTGTCGACAAATGGTTTGTATATTCCACTTGCCATCCTAAGTGGAGGAATTTCGGACATTACATTCAGTTCGGTATAATTTGAAGGAAATGGTTCATCTTTGTGTAGGCCTAATAAGCCTAATGGATTTTCATTTTCTGTCTTTATGTATAAACCTTGAAGTAAATTGTCTTTAGGATTGTATAGATTATAGAAGTTGTCTACTATATTATCAATAGCAATTCCAAATGGGCTATTCTTTGATGCTGCTCTATCGCTAATTGCTGCTCCTATAAGATGTAAAGAGGTGATATTATATTCTGAGTTATTTTTCCATGTTTCGTTATTATTTAATGTTATCAAGGCACTTTCAACTACTTTTGCGCCTAAAGAATGAGCAATTATTCTTATCTTGCAGTTTGGACAAATAGCTTTAAAATCAGAGAGAAATTTTGCTAACTTTGGTCCATTCTGTTTTGCTATAGATTTAGCAATATCCCAGCCTGTTGGATTTATAACAGTATTTGAATCCCAACTGAATCCTATTACTAAAATATTATATCCATTTGCATTCAATGATAGATTGGTCCTGTCTATCTGTTCTTTAGCTGTAATCTGTCTTGTCCATACTCCATGAATATATATTGCTAATTCATTAATGTTTGAACAAGGAATTCCATTTAGTCCAGGAACATAAAAAGAGTCATAATCTTCTATTCCACGAGACAAACTCAGTTTGCCTGTCTCAAGGTTAAAGTGATTGCGAGTTGATACTATTGGTAAATTTTTATTCCATATATTCAAAAGATTAGATGTAAAAGTTGAATGATGACGTTTTGCTATTAAGTCCTTATAAACAGACCAATTTTTCATATGTTGTAATTTGCAATATTTATTAAATATCTTTCTAAAATCATAAATCAAAACATAGATATCAGTTTGCCATTTATATGTCACTTCATTGAACTTGTGGAATAAAATAGTTTGCTGAAGTTGTAATCTCTAGGAGTATAATATTCAGAATGTTTTGTAAACTATTTTGAAATTTTTAATAAATATTTTTCTTATATATCCACATACTCTTTACACATACTCTTTACAAAAATTAAGTCCACTTATGTCTTTCATCTCATCGCTTTTATTCATAATTATCTTAAGAATTTCCAGGGCAGCTTCTTTAGATTCACCTTTTAGCGTCCCAATAAGTACAAAATGAGAGTCTCATCTTTTTTTAAACGCTAATATTATTATAAATAAGTTTATAAAAATAACAAAATAATTATTTATTCACCTAATGGGTAATTCTTTGTCATTCAAATGCATTTACAAAAGCAATAACATAGTTCGGAGTAGTGCCCTCCATGTAGTAGGGTTCTATAACATAGTAGTTAGCTTTTATTGTTAGAAACTTATTTTTAATTATTTTGTATTATCAGAAGATAAAGGGATTAGAAAATTGTGAAGGAGAGAGTAACACCGCTAGCGATGCAAAAATAAAGTTCTAATGTTTTAGTAATAAATTATGTAAATCAAATATTTACTTTATATTACAATAATTGATAATGAAATATTCATTTGCAGCATCCAGTATATTACCCAATAATACCGGTTTTCTTCTATATAGTATACTTATTGACTATGGTGTATGTAAAAAAATTATTTGTGTTTTACCAGATTTTACTTTTTATCAGATTTATTGCTTCTTCTTAGACCTTTTTTGCTTATCACCGTTAAAACATTCATTTGATATTTTCTCAATAACTTCCTCCGGAGGAATATCTTCTTGGTTTGTTGTGATTTCGTTTTTCTCAACATCAGTAAGCAAATCTGTTAACCTTGATGGTAGCATTGATAAAAGACCTGTTGCTTTGATTCGTTCTGAAACTTGAAGAAAATGCCTACATGTTATTGCAATACCTTGTCTTGCAGCCTTATGTTCAATTCCTAATCTTTTGGCAAAACTTTCGACTATATCTTCCATAAATAATATTTAGATTATAAAATATTTAACCACTTAAGAGATAATATTTTACAATATCTACAAATAGACTATGAATAAAAATATTTCATAATATAACAAACATATAATCTTATTTTATAATATTTTATGAATTGTTATTAAGATTATAATTATAATTCTATACTTTAAAAATGAATTAATTTTTAGTAAAGTTTAATCCCTTTTGTATTGTTTTGCTTCTTCTTCAGTTACTGTAAAAAAGACAGTACTACCATCAAAATGGTCAACTAAATTTTTAGGAATATAAAATACATCTTTGTCTACAGTACCTTTTTGTGTTACTATAAATTCCCCTGTAACTTGTTGAACTTCTCCAAAGTCAGCATCTCCTAATCCTCTCGCCTCTTTTTTGATAATTTCTTCTGGATTAAATGCTGTAGATTCACTTCCACTATTTTGATCTTGAGACATTTCTATGTTCCCATCTTGTAAACTACCATTTTCGTCTTGTGCTAACACATTTTTAAAAGAGGTTGTTGGTATTCCTGTTGTTGTTGCTGCTGTAATTAAAACAAGTACAAGAATTGACGAAATTGCTATTGTTGAATACTTTTTTGAATCCATATCAATTATAGTTGAATATAATATATAATAATTAAATTACTTATTTAGAACATATTCAGAAATTGCTATTCTTAATAAAAATAATAATAACAAAATTCATTAACTTATTTTAAAAAGCCATAGCCGGGAAATGACACGGAAATTTCTATACAATCAGATTTAGCACTTATTCCATCGTTATTTAGAGCTACACTAAAAAAATAACAAAGTTGATGATTACAGTTTGTGTAGAATCACAAA
>DASUZI010000194.1:0-3251 GCA_036376955.1 Nitrososphaeraceae archaeon | reverse complement strand
ATGGTAACAATAATAATATTACTCTTGATAGATTTGTTGGACTCTCTCTTTATTCTCGCGGCGGACTGCCTCCAAGAAATGGAACAATCGCATTCGCTGGAACTATTTCAGATCCTTCAGCTTTTAATTTGTCTGCCATTCCTACTGGTTATTTAACGGTTATACAGGATGTAGCAGTGAATGACGCTGTACAGTCAGGCGTCACATGCTTTGACAATCCACCATTGAGATAGACCTTTAATCTCTATAATTTTTTTATTTTTTACTCCTATAAATAATCAATTAATTAATACAGAAATTCAAAGAAAGTAAACAAAGAGATCAAGAAATCAATATATGAATCAATTCTGACTAAATAACACCTTTCACAGAATCAAGACAAATATCAAAAAGTCATATTGTTGTCAGAGTCTGGATAGAACTAGCTATAGTCAACGACAAGCTAACCAGCCCAGTTGTCTAGTAATAGTAGTAGTCATTCAGACTATGACAATTATATCTCAGCAAATAATTATCTCAAATTATTAAATATCATAATATCGATTGATATGCAACTTATAGAATATATGATTGAGTCCTAATCGTCATAGTCCTCTATCGTTATGAATTATCATTAGAGGGATATGACAATTAAATTATCTCCAATTATTATATAGAATATTTTTCTATTGATATTACCATAAATAAGTCATATATGCATACATAGCCTTCTATGTCTCATTGGAAGGCTATGTTTTTAAAATCAATTATCAATTATCATATATTTTCTAGATAGATATTGTTATAATTGTAAATTGTAAATATTTTTGTAATAAATTGGTCTTTTATATATTATTAGTATCATAGTATAATATTTGAGATGAATGAAAAAGAGAACCAGAAGAAAGAAGAAGTAAAAGATGATATTGTTAAGGATTTTGATAGTGTAGTTCGAGAAGGTAGCGTTTTATCTTCTGTATCTGGAATAATATTTGGTTTTTTGCTAAATATTTCTATAAACTCTCCACCTGGATTTACAACAGAGGATAGTTTAATACTCATGATTTCTCTTTATTCTATAACTTTTGCTGTATCATTTTTTGTCATGCCTGTAGTCTATCATCATATTCAATTTCCTTATAGAGATATTGAAAAGTTCAAAATCAGATCTCATCAATTTATAAAATTTGGTCTGATTCCAGGAGCAATTACCATGTATTTAAGTTTAGTACTTGGTTTAAAATTTGGTTTACATAATGGAATTGGACCAAGTTATGAACACTTTTCGTATATACTTGCAATAGTTCCTCTTGTTTTGGTTTATATTTTCTTCAGAAAAAGAAAATAAATAAATAGAATTAGAAAAATTAAACATCATAATTCATTTATTGCACATGTATAGCATGGTTTCGATCTAATTGAAAATAATCTAACTTTCAGAGGTGTTAGAATGGGAGAAGGTTCCAGACCTCAATTAAGGAGTGTAACAACGTTTACAGGAAATACTGGAAATCGTAGTGCACCAACAGTTTCAAGTGGTAAGATATTCGGGGGATCTAGGTGTTCATCAACCTAATGTTCTTCTTTTGTTATAATTTTTTTATTATGATTAATGAAAATGATACTAGATGATTTCTAAAGTTGTTAGTGCCAGTCAAAATAAAAAATTGATCAATCTAATATTCTTTAGCCCTTAGTATAATTGTCTTTAATGAAAAATTTGGTCAACTGTCATACTCTTTACCTCTTTTTAGTGCTGCATCTATATCCATTTTTAACGATTCGTCGTCTTTCCCGATATAATCTATTCTTAAAGTATCTGCGATTGATTCTAACCTTTCTCGACTTAAACTATCTTCATTTTTTATCTTATCTAATTCTTGTTTTGATTGTATACGTCCTTTCTCAAATTCTGCCTTAGCTTTACCAAATGACCTTGCAATTTCTGGAATTTTTTTTGCTCCAAAAATAACTATTACTATAACAAGTATTACAAGTATCCATTCGTAGCCTCCTAGAAATAACATTAGGGAATTACTAGAAAACATATAATTCCTCTAGAATGCTATACTTTTTATCCTTAACTATTTTATAAATTTGTTTAAACTAAATTTAAACAGTGACACCTAAGGAAATCATTCAATATCGTATAAAAATCAAAACTCTGCATTTAACAATTTTTAATTTTACTCACCAGTACTTATTTTGTTTCACCATATACAATGATTCAATTTAGAAAAATAAATTTAATTCGTGTTTATTTTATACCTGTTGCTATAATTCTGTCTTGTTTTACCGGGATTTCATATTGTTAAATATCATATGGTTTAGGTGTGGTTGGTCTTTCTCTACTTGTATAATAGAATTCTGCTATCAGAGCGAAAAAATATGTTGGGTCTACTAGAATAAAATATTTAGAACATCTCATGATAACCACTTTCTGATATAGTTATCTAAAATCGATTCTCCCGTATATAAAATACTTATCTCAAAATAATTATAAAAAATTAATCATTTTATGACCAAATTAATGTAAATAGAGCATTTTTAATTAAACTAAAAAAAAAATAACAAATTATATAACGCCCTATTTGGAAAAGAGTCAAAAAGATTTAGAATAATTAAATATCGTTGTATAATATATATTTAAAATTGTCAGAAATTGAAACTGCATTTATGATTCTTTCAAAAAATTATGATAAAATATTTACTATAATAGATCAATTGATCTGTGAAGAAGGGTTTAAAACAGAAATAAATGGAATTCAAATAATACATGATACATATTTTGATACAAAAGATGAAATTTTAAAAAAACATGAAAGTGCACTACGTATTAGAGAGATTGATAAACAAAATTCTATAATTACTTTAAAAATACTAAAAAATACCACTAAAAATTATTCTGAGAGGATAGAGATAGAGGACACATATTCAAAAGAAATGCTCAACCAAATTCTTGCTAAAATAAATTCACAGCTAAATCTGAATATTGTTAACACATCTCTGAAATATATTAGTACCGATCCTAAACTAAATTTAATCAACTTAGGATTTAAAATAATTCAAAATCGACGAACTCAACGAAAAATTGTAAATGCTACCGGTAAAAATTTTGCTCAAAAAGAATATGAATTTGTGTTTGATACAACTACATACATTTTTGATAATCCTAATAGTAATATAACTAGTATAGAATTAGAAATAGAATTGAAATTTTCAAAAAATATTACAACTCTTGATAATTTTGTTAGGAAGTTAAAAATGAATCC
>DASUZI010000193.1:0-5812 GCA_036376955.1 Nitrososphaeraceae archaeon | reverse complement strand
TAGTAAAAATAGTCATGACAACAACTGAAAATATTGGATGTCCTTTCTGTAGTAATGCTAATGAGGTAACCTCTCCTGATCCTGAATATACAAAAGTATCGAATACAGACAAACAAGGTACTAAATCAGCGAAATATACATACAGTAAATGTAATGAAGAAAATGTAGTTTACTGGTCAAAAAATTAATAATTTATTCTTATTTTTTATTATATTTTGCTTATTTATTTTTATATGATTTTATTGTTTATCTAACATACACCGAGAAATTGCCTCTATTGGTCCCCACCCTCTCAGTCTCATATTACTGTTCTACTCATTATATTCTACACACTCTTAGTCTGTTCTTAAGAAAAATAGAACAATAGACTAATACTTTTTAGAAAAATAGTTTTTGCTTTCCAGTGGTAAAATATGGTATTGAAGTGTTATCTAGGTTGTTCTGGATGGAATTATGGGGATACACCAGAAAAAGGCGGATGGCTTGATATTTTTTACCCCACTAAAGATACTAAGAGACTTCGATATTATTCAGAATTCTTCAATACTGTAGAAATGGATTCCATTTTCTATGAACAATTTTATTCCAAAATGACTAAAGGTCTATTTTTTGGTATGGTAAAAGCAACTCCTCCGAATTTTGAATTTTCTATTAAGGTTCCGGAAAGAATTACCCATAGAAAAAAATTAGAACTGGATAAAGATGTTATTTCGGATTTTAAAGAATTCCTTGATAAAATTTCGCCACTATATAATTATGGCAAGTTAGGAGCAATATTGATTCAATTACCTCCTAGTTTTAGCATTGAGTATTTCAATATTCTAGAAAAATTTTTAGACAAGATACCAAGAAAACCAGAAAGAGAAAATCAAATTGATAATAATATCACTACTACTACTAATAAAGTAAATGATAATTATCAATACGCAATAGAATTTAGACATCCATCTTGGAATACAGAAGGACCATTAGAATTACTCAAACATTACAATATTGCTAATGTAATAACTGATTCTCCTGAGAAAGAGAATCTTTCATTCTTGTCTAATTCTATAGTCTCATCTTCAGATCATTCTTTTGTAAGGTTTCATGGCAGGAATACTTCTAGTGGACATTACTGGTACAATTATCTTTATATAAAGAAAGAACTTGAACCTTGGGTAGATAGAATAACAAACTTAAAAAATCAAACTAAAAAACTTAGAATATATTTTAACAACCATTATGGAGGAAAAGCTGTGATTAATGCATTACAGTTTAAGGAAATGAATGGTGTATCATTAAACGATAAAGAGAGAAAGATTCTACAAAATGCGGAAAATTATTATCATTATCATTGATTTAATTTGGTATTAAAATATTTTTTGGGTTGTTCTGGATGGAGTTATGATGGATGGAAAGGTACATTACTATCCAGAAAATCTAGATAATAGATACTGGCTTTCATATTATTCTAAAATTTTGTATTTTGTGGAAATAGATTTAGAACGATTTTACGATGTGATGGAACCGCTATATGATAAAATACTAGTATTTTTGATTCAGTTATATCCATCGTTACAGATTGCAGAAGGACTAGATTTGATAAAGAATTTACAATATCAATTAGATCCCTCTTTTAGATATGTAATAGAGGTAAGACAATCTAGTTGGTTTAATGAACTCTTTTATAACTATATAAAAGAAAAGAAGTATTGTCTTGTATGGAGTGAACAAGACATTTTAATTACTCCCCCAGTTGTGACTACAGATTTTGTATATTTGAGATTGATAGGAGATAGAAGCATCAATGAAAAAGACTTTGGTAAAATAAATAAAAAATAGAACAAAAGAAATGGAAATGTGGTCAAAGATCTTGGAAGATGATGACAGAAAGGTAAGGGATCTAAATATGGCGATAATCGTTGCAAACAATCACTATGCTGGTTTTGGTCCGATGACTACAAAGTTATTTGCAGAAATGATGAAATTAAAAGATCATGTAAGACCATCCCCTATTTTATATTATAAAATCTCTTATCATGATATTAATATAAGTGAAAAAGAAAATTATAGAATATACAAACAACGATACTCAAAGTCAAGACAGACTGATATTTCAGAATTCTTCAAATAATATAACATAATTTGCATTTTGTTGTTCATCCAGTGATATAATTAATTAATTAATAATAGAGATTAACAAGATGGTTTAACCCATTTATCATCTGAAAATTCTGATTTTTCACAAAAACGTCTATCAATAATACCTAGATTATTTTCCATTAATTGTTCATTAAGGTTTTCCCCATCACAATATACAACTCCGATTTCTCTTCCAAAACTACCTCGTCTTTGACCATCATCCATATCTACTTCTGCATTTTCTCCAAGACATAATTTTACTGCAAATTGCGTTGCTTCTTTAAAACCTGGATCACCCCTTTCCGGAGTGTCCACCAATGATAAACGTATTCGTATATCATTAATGTCTAAAGTATCTCCATCCACCACATGATTAACTTTTCCAGCAAGTTCAATTTCATCAGATAAGGTAGGTTTCGGAAGAGTTGGTTCTGATTCTTCCTTTTCTTCCTCTTTATTGTCATCTTTTATGTTAATAGGATAATTATTTTTGATATCTTTTGTATTATCATTTCCCTCTTGAATATCATTTTCCATGGGAAAAAGTTGTGCTTGAGAACTCATAGGAAAAAGTAAAGAAAATAAAAATACCATTATTTAATTAGCAAATAAAATATTAATATGTAATTGCAACGATTAGATAAATTATTTATAGGTCATATAACAATATCCGTAATTGTAAAAATAAATAAAAAAAGAATATTGAAGGTTTTAACAAAGAAATTATTTATTTCTTATTTCAATTGAATATAGGATTATATTTTTTATAAAAAATTGGATGATTGTATCCACTTTTACTAAGTATACACATATTTAAGAAGTATTTTGTACTATAATAATTATAGAGAAAGAAATGATGAAGTATGAACTAGAAAAAAATTCCTGTGAGGTATGTGGTAATAAGCCAGCAAATGCAGGTGTAAATGTATTTCACCAAGATGGAACTATCGAAATACATCATACTTGTTTAAAACACGTTCTAGATATTTATAATAAAATAGAAATAGAGAACAAGAAAGTAAAAGCAAAGTTAGTTGCAAATACCTCTATAAATTAATAATAATATCCTGCCATTTTGGCAGTATTATATCAAATTCTTATTAATATTATTTTATTTGGCTGGATAACAATGTGCACTTATCAATAAATAATTTGTTTTACACTGATCAGATACTAATCATGACACAAAATCGTTATGAAAAGACATACAACTGTTCATGTGGAGCCGCTTTTAATACCTTGAAAGAATTAGACAAACACAATCATGAAGAACATTGAATAATTAAAGTTCCACTAAATCTTATTTTTCTTTTATTAGAATATCCTCTCTCACTCTCACATTAGTATTATACTCATTATATTTTACTAGGATGGTATATCATACCAAAACCTTGCTGATTTATTGCATATACATATAACAAATTTAACACAATATACGGACCGGTTAATGGAAAAAAATAAGATCTATAGAAAAATAAAAAAGGAAAATACTTTGCTACTGATAATATTGCTAGTACTCCAATATCAAATGCTTCAATATTAGCAGATACTGTTAGATATAACCTATTGCGACATACTGATAAATATGTAATTTTGAACGAGCAAAGGAATCTGAATTCCTAATAATTTTCGTTTAAGACCAGATCGAGTAGGTAAAATTCCATATAGAGTTTATGACCACTAAATATAAAAAATTATTTGAACCTCCATTTTACTGAAAAAGATAAACTTGAAAATTCAAAAAATAAAATTTAATTCTCAATCTATGCAATTTATACACCAAATCCTTCTTAAGCATCGAGTGGACGAGACCAGCCACCTACTTGCAGGGCTTTCCCAGCCTTGGAATCGGCTAGGTTCCAACTGATCACTTGGTCCATGTGAACCTTCACTGTTACGTCGTCGCCTTTAGAAAGATTTGATGAGACATTGGCATCGCTTATTGCTTCCGGCATGATGTACTTTAAATGTATCATACGATTGATCTTGCGTGCTTCCTCACCTTCGACCAATTCTACATGACCTCTAATAAGTACTCCTTTGAGATTCAAACCAGTTTGTGATCTGTCGATCATAACTGATGCACGTGGTCTAGCCCGGAGGTTTCGATATTTGTGTGTATGATAAGTGGGAATACAGATATAATTCTCAACTCGCAGGAACCACATTGGAATCAGATGGATTGCCCCATCTTCGTCGTTAGTTCCGAGGTTGGCAATGAGCGTCAACGAAAGAAGATTGTCGATCTCGACAGAGTCAAGTACAAGTGGTTTTTCTCCGGAGGATTGAGATGTTTCCTTAGATAATTCTTGGTTAACAATATATCGCTCATCTAAAATTTTAGCTCTTTTAATGCAGCCTCATTCAAAACTTTTCTTTTGCCTAAATCTAAATTTCTTAATGATAATCTTTGGTTTAATTTTTGTATATTTGTTTGTAGTTTATTAATTACTAATTCCCAGTCAGTTATATAACTATCTAAATCTTTTATTATTCGTTGACGTGTTCCTAAAGCATCTAATAAAATTACAATACCATACTGTTTATTATAATTATTCATAGAAGAAAATTAAGAAAATCGCTTTTTAATTAAACAATATCATTTTAAAAAATAAAATCAAGTTTGATATTGAGTTTTATTTATAATCCCCCAATTCGAAAAATCAGTAATATCTCTTCCTAGTTGCTTTTCCAATTTCTGAATTCTACGAGCATAAATTTTGAGTTTATCTTCTTCCTGTTTGTTTTTGGCAATTGTAAATCCTAGCCAGCATTTATTTAATGCACCATATGTCTGATTTGTATAATATAATGATGGTAATATATCATAATATTTCTGTCCCTTTTTTTCATGTTCTAATGGATCCCATTTCCTTTTTCTGTTAACCCATTTGTTAAAACTATACCGATATCTGTGATATTTCATATTATAATTAATAGTTACAAATTCTTTAAATAGTTTTTTCATTTTTGATAATAGCTAGCCGTATATGTATCCATCATAAGAAAAAATTATTTTATAAACTTTTGCAAATATAATTTTGAATTAAAGTATAATTTACTACCACGACATGAAAATAATGAAATTCAAGAAAGTTATGACCAATTATAGTAGAGATTAATTAAGATATCATTGAGATTATTGTAAAAGAGGATCATAAATAAATTATATTCATAATATTTATGATATTATAACAACAAATAGTTATTTCTAATATTATCATCAGTTGTTTATTTGTTTATTCTTTCATAGTTTTTTGAGCCATTATTTTCGCCCAGTCATGATATGTAGCCAAACCTTTTTCCTCTAATAACTCTACTATAGACATAATCATAGTTTCGTGAGTTTCAAGGTAATCTTTGACTTCATTTCCATGAGTAAGGCTATATATATTTGGATGAAAACCGTGTTCTGCAAGGTGGTTGCGTATGATATTACTAAGAATTTCAGCATCCGATTCTTTATCAAGTTTAAACTCGTTGTCTTTTTTTCCCAGAGATCTAGAAGGAGGTCTATGTCTATTAACTTGCTAACCATTGTTTTACAATTAAGATATTGTATTGTAGTTCTTATATTATTTTTTAATACTTGTAGTTAAGAGTATTAAAATTTTATTCTATTTCTTATAATTTTTGTAACCCTTTTTCTAATTCTAATACTAATATACTTCAGTAAATTCTTAATATA
>DASUZI010000192.1:0-3911 GCA_036376955.1 Nitrososphaeraceae archaeon | reverse complement strand
TCTGAACTTCGGGATGAAGGAAGAATCAAGCATATAGGCCTTACAAATTTTGATACTGAACGTATACAGATCATGAGAGATTCAGATATACAAATTGTATCAAATCAAGTTCAATATTCAATTATAGATCGTCGACCAGAGATAAAGATGATACCATTTTGCCTGAAGCATAATATCACTCTCCTGGCGTATGGAAGTATTTGTGGAGGACTTTTGTCCGAGTCATATTTAGGACGAACACGACAACCATCTACTCTTGAGTTGAATACATTAAGCTTAAGAAAGTACATGAAAATGATAGAGGCATGGGGAGGATGGAGTTTGTTTCAGGAGCTTTTATCAACTCTAAAGAGAATTGCAGAAAAGTATAATGTAAGCATTGCAAATGTAGCAACGCGATATATTCTTGACAAATCAGCAGTAGCAGGAGTTATTATTGGTGTTAGACTTGGAATAGCTGATCACAGGAACAATAATGTACAGGTATTCAACTTTAGTTTAGATAAATCAGATTATGATTATATCGATGAGGTATGTAAAAAGTCAAATGACTTGTTTGAGATAATTGGGGATTGCGGCGATGAATATAGATGATTATCTAATAATTTTTATTTTAAATATGTTGATTGCAATAAAATAGTGATACCACCTTGTGTTAAGAAGGTAAATAATATGATATCTCCTAAAACTACTATATTATTAGGTGATCTATGCCTATAAAATAAATGATGATTGTCCTACATTAAATTTATCGAATACTCCTAATTTACAATCTAGATTGATTCTTAAATATAAAAAAGTGGTAATCTTGAAGCAGCTGTTTTAGATCTACAAAAAGATACAGAGTATTGGTCGGAATAGGATTAAGTTTAACGATAATTTAATGGACATGATCCAATAAGAGGTAAACCAAAGATAATAACAATGTAAATGCAATCGTGTTATATAATTTGTCAAAAAAAATTATAATTCGAGGTGGAAAATAGTTTAGGTATTCCCTACAATCCTAATTTATTTCTTTTAAATTTCTCTAACCTTATTACAATTTTTATTAGGAAAAATATCGTTAAGATTTTGATACTAACTATAATATGAGATTAATAAATTCTTTTACCTTTTTAATAGATTCACTTTTAAATCCTTAGCTAGCATTAAACATTCTACCGTATAAGGTTAAGTTTAAAATTGATGGAATATATTTTGACTTTAATATCAACGAATCCCATTATACTGACTGGTTTCGCCAATACATATTGTCCTTATTCCACAATGTCCAGATCGCCATATTCTGAAATACTCATATGTCCTTTATATTTATAGACGTCCTCTTCTACTCGAAACTTAATGAACGTAACTTTAAGATATTTTCATGCCCCAACATGTTATTAGAAGTATCAAATCGAAAATAGGTTTTTATGTTCTTCCAAAATGAAGCTTTTGCATTAAAACTTGGTAATATCGTTTTTATATATTTATATTATATTATGATATTTAAAATTAATTATAGAGGGAAACAAAAGATTTCTTATTATATTTAAAACCTATTCAAATATTTTGAGAGCTTCTATTTTTTAATATTTATACTATATAATGGACTTTTCCGTCATTTGTTGTTAATTCTTTTTTTTAGTTTATACTAAACACAATAATTTATTTAACTTATAATAGGAGTTATCCATTCATATGTATAATTAATTTATGATAACAAATAATTAATAGTAATTGTATGCTATAATACTATTGACACTGACAAGAAAAAACGAATATTAGTAGTCGATGATGAGCCAGATATCTGTTTAGTATTAAAGATAGTCTTAGAAAAAACTGGTTTTTTAGTAGATTACTATTATAACCCTATACTAGCACTTGATGAATTTAAATCTAACTTTTATGATTTAATAATCCTCGATATACAAATGCCAGATGTTAATGGATTTCAATTATATAGAGAAATAAAAAAAACGGATATAAATGCAAAAATATGTTTTCTTACTGCAAGTGAATCCATCTTTGATATTGCATACAAGTTTTTTCCAGTATATACTTTTATCAGAAAACCTATACAAAATAATGATTTAATTCGAATAATCAATGGTTTATTAAATAATTAATTATTTTATTTATGAATTTTTAAAAAAAATAAAAATAAGTTCTAAAAATAAAAACTATATTGCGATGTATTAGAACCCTACTACATGAAGGCTCCACTTCCGACCAATTTCCCTTATTATGGAAGTACAGTACTGTCAACAGGTGAACCAGGATAAAAATTTAAAATCTAATATTATCAATCCAATTTAAAATTAGTATTAATTAAATTTATAATATGATATTAATGCGAATTATTAGAATAAGATGTCTGCTGCTATTTCATTTACTGATATTTTTACAGTTATTTGTATTACTTTATTTGCTGGAGGAACGTCATTCATTGGTGCAATAATTGCAAAGTATGTGAATTTTTCCACATCAGTTATTTTATTTTTGACTGCATTTGGGGCAGGTATTCTAATATCTGCTGCTATATTTGAGATGGTAATTGAGGCAGAAGAATCAATAGGAATTATCTCAACCCTTTTATTTTTTATTTTAGGTGCTATAATTTTTACTATTGCTGATGTAATAGCTGTCAAGAAAGGTGGTGGAGCAGATATTCTAATAGGTATAGGTTTGGATACAATCCCTGAATCTTTAGCTATAGGCGCCTCAATAGCAGCAGGACCAGCTTTTGTAATAGCACTACTTATCGGGATACAAAATATCCCTGAAGGTATTGCTGCTTATAAAGAAATGAGAACAGGAAAAACAGCATTCCCGAATTCTAAAAAAGCTCTTTATGCTATTGGCGTTATATCTATAATCCCTGTTATTCTTGGCATAATAGGATTATTTTTTTTACAAGGATTACATTATATAATAGGATTGATATTGGCAGTATCTGCAGGTGGTATATTTTATATGCTCTTTTATGATATGATACCTAAAGCACATAAAGAAAGAAAATGGCTTCCTACATTTGGAGCAATATTGGGTTTCATAATTGGTTTTGCCATTGTAAGACTATTTTAATTTTAATTTTTTAATTAATTAAAATTATAGTTCAAATATTTATTTCAAAATAGATTAAATACTACGAATAATAATAAATTATTAATATTGTTATTTATTGCTAAATATTAGAATATTATTATTATAACGTGACTAAAATTCCTACTGTTTGCTAAATTTTAGGCAGAATAGGACTTACTAAGACTTAATGCTATAAATACTTAGATAGATTAGTTTGTTTCTTTTATTTATTTAATTGTTATAATGTGATTTCTTATGTGTTATAAAAAACCTGGACAATTTAAGATATATTTTCTTCTATCTCTAGAATATCTTTCTAATTATTTGATATTATATTCTATAAGATAATATATCATCCTAGGAGTAGAAAAAATAAAAAGGAGATTAATTTTTTTAATAATGTAATCTCTATTATTATCACTTATTACCAAACTTAGTTTTGCCTGTTTGAAAGAACCTTATAGTTTATTTGTTTCCATTTATTTATAATCATAAAAATAGACTTAATATTCTTACCTAATTAAACAACTACTATTCTTTTTAGAATTAAGAGAGTATTACCATGATAAAGACACAAAATACTTGGGACAATTATATCAAGTACTTATACTGTTTGTGAACATGCTAAAACGGACAAGATTCTAATTATTGAAATAGTAAGAAATAAAAAGATTGAATCTATTTACTCATTTGTTAGCATAGTAAAAGATATCTTATTTAGTATTCCTTGTCTTTCATCATCATCATTTTCTTTTTATCATATTGTTCATCATGACCGTATGTGTCGTATTTTTCTTTCTCTTCACCATATTTCATTTTTTCATGTTCATCATCATACCATG
>DASUZI010000191.1:0-19799 GCA_036376955.1 Nitrososphaeraceae archaeon | reverse complement strand
TCTTTTGATAACGGTATTTCAGGCAAAATACAACTTAATGATGCAGGGGATCGGATTGGTGAAAATTATGATTTCTGGCATATTTCTAAAGATGCTCTGAAAAGTCATTACGTCTGGAATACAGAAAGTAATTCAGGAGAGTCAAGTCATTAGCAAAGCATTTTGATACTACATTTGCTGCAGTATCCACAAATTTAAGAATTTTAAAAGATGCAGATCTCATCAAAGAGACTAGAGAAGGACAGAAGAAAAGATACTCTATAAATCCTAAAAAAACTCTGGAAATAAAAGAATTTTTTGATAAAATGTGGGGATATAATCTTGAAGGCCTTAAAGAGTTTGTAGAAAGTAAAGAGAAAAAGAAAAAATATGAACGATAAATATGATGTAATTAAAAAAAGAGATAGTAATAAATGCACCCGTAGTGAAAGTATACTCTGCTCTAATTACTTCAGAACAATTAACTCAATGGTTCCCTAATGTAGTAACTATAAAACTCTTAAAGTAAAAAAAGGTGAAATATCTGCAGGAGACAGTAACACCGATAGCTGTGCAAAAATAATGGTCTATTGTTATAGGCTCAATAATATTTAGGTATTACATTTAGATTATATGTTGCCCCATTGCCACCATCTATCTCCAAGTCTGACACTTTGTTAGTAGGAAATATTTCTTGTTTTTTTGTCATTCTCTAAATATCCATTATCAAATCATTTTCTATTGTCTTATTTGTAGTAATCATCGTCATAATATTCGTCTTCAAACATTTGTGCTAATATTTTCTATCATGATGGATGGGTTAAGAGCGATTATGACTGCTGCTTCTGTTACCAATATGACAGAAGCCTATAGCACATTTTTATTGCTCATTACAAGTTAGTTACGAATTTAACATATTTATGATTGGAAGAAACATTAGCTGTTCTTGTAATATTTCAAGATTCTAAATTAACGACAATAAGAAGAATAGCAATAGATGTCTATGTATCAGATGAAACCGCTAGGATAAATCATACAATAAGGACAAACAATGTCACTGAGCAATATATATACAAAAAATCTATTAAATAAATATAAAAAAACTAAATAAAATCTTGTTACAAAGCTAAAAAAATAAACAAAATAATAAGCTTCTTTGATATGAATTAGACTTATTTATAGAAAATGTTTAAGTTAGTGTGGAGGCTTCTTAGACCGCTGCAGATTCTATTATTCGTGTCTTTTCTCTCACAAAATTGTCAAATCTAGTAAACTATGAAAGGATAAAAAAGAATGAATAGATATCTTTGTGTCAAAAGGTAACTTTATTATTATCAAATATAGTGAACCTGAGAAAACTACTTGCCCGTCTGGACTAGAGCCTTCAATGTAATGGGAAGTTCTACTACATCATATTTAGTTATTATTATTAGTAACTTATTTAAATTATGTTGTTCTAATATTTAAATATTTTAAAAATATTTTGATTTGAAAAACAATAATTAAAATCAGTTAGATACAACATAAAAATAAAAAAATTAATGATTATCAAAGTACAACTCCCAAGTTAACATACTAAATTTCATTTTAAAACTATACAAAAACGAGAACATTGAATATTTTAGATCGCTATAATTTTGTCAACCCCGGACTAACCGCTTATAAAAAAAAGAATAATTGGATATTAATCTCTATATCCAAAAGGCCATAATAGCATTTTTAAAAATATTCTACCTACAAAAATATCTACTAAGATTGACAAGATATTCATTATCAGTGTTAAAGCTAAAAATTATATAAGCATTTAATTTTTCTGTATTGATAAGCTATTTTTTATTCGCTAATCACTAAGAAAACTAATTTATATGCTACCAAACCTAAACATCTATGAATAATATCTCTAAAATAATTCCCATTGTTTCAAAATTTCCTATCGTAAATTTTTCATTCTCATGATTATTGTGATTATTACAGTTATGATAGATTCAGGACTTGGTATTGTTGCTGATTTCATTCCTGAGCAAATTTCTTCAATTTGGGGAATTGGTGTATTCTTAGGTATAGCAATAATATTTGTAGTTTCACATTACTTTATTCTCTATCTCAAACAAATTAATAAAGAGAATAAAACCAGGGTCTCTTTTAATACATTCATTAAAGAATTTTATTAATTAAAAAAAGTTAATCAAATTATATAATTCCTACTCCAAGTTCTTGCATTATTATAAAGAATGAGACCATATCCATGTCATAAACTTCTATCATTCTCTTAGATTTATCTTTTAGGCTAGGGCTCTTCTTTAATATCTCATTAATTAATTGTGTTATTTAACAAGGTTAATTAAATTAGAATAATTTTTAGTAAAATACTCTACTTCTTATTTCTAGTTCTTAATTTGAATTCAAAATTCATGACGAGAATTTAGGCGAACCATAATCTTCTATTTCATTGCTCCTCCAAAGAGGACTATGACTTTCATATTTTACTTTTTTTATCAATATTATTTCCATTATTTTCTGATATGTGTTTTGCAGTCTTCTCATCTACATCCATATTACATGTTAGGTCTTTTGGCATACCAAACATATAGATGAATATATATTTAACAATAGAAACTTTGCAAATAGAAATATTAGTATTTACTACTATCCTATGATGAATAATAATTTACTATGAAAAGTAAAAATAAATAGGTGGTAAAAAATTAAGAGAATTTTAATGTTGCATCATAGTCATAGACTCTTTCTCATCAGTACCATTTGTTACAGCAGTATCATGATGCATCGTTGTTTTATTAATAGAAGAATCATCAGCAGAAGATGCATTCAATCCTATTCCACCGATTAATGTTCCGAACATTTCATTTGAGCTAGAAAAATGTCCTTTCGTTTTACCAACATCTATAGTAAGTCCTAAAACTTTCTTACCCATAAGATGTATGGTTAAAGGTACATTATTGTATTCATTATTATTATCATCAGAATAGATATCGGCTATTCCCATTACAACTATATCTTTATCAGTAAGTATTATATTATCTGGAACAAAATTTTGAATATTATGGTTATGGGAAAGACTCCCGTCTGGTTTTATCATTGTAAAATTAGCAATAAAGTTTGCTTTACTACTGCTATGGTTATTGATTAATTGAGTGTTGTTATTATTATTACTATTAATGTGGGTTGTATCATTTATTTTTAATTCCCAAAATCCTCCCTGAATCCATGTAACAATTCCATCTTTTATCTGATTATTTGCAAAATGTCCAAAGGCTTTTATTATTGTAGATTTATTTTGTTCTCCTGAAATGTTATTTATTATTAGTGAGGTGTTTGTAGATGATGCTGATTGTGCTAATGCTTCTTCTATAATGCTATTATTTGCTAAAAAATGGTCTAGTTGTATTGCTAATGGTGATTCTACGGTTATTATAAATACAAATCCAATGGATATTACAGCGAAAATATATTTGTGAAAGTACAGGGTAAAATTATTCATTTGTAATTTGTATATGAATATCTTATAAATTCCTATTCTTAAAAATACTTTATCTGGAAATCTAAAATTAACAGTATTAGTCATCAATTCTCAGTTTATTCTAATTGAATAACATTTAAGAGGTTTCTATTATATCAAGACGGATTAATAATTCTGTCAAAATACCAGTATTCATTGCTTAAATAATTATATAACACTTAAACTTAACATATTTTACTACCTTTCTCATATGTTGTATGATTAAGCTTAGCTTGGGCTTCAATTACATAGATGTTAGATATCTTTACATCCATTTGCCAATTGAAAAGTAATTTTAAGACCAAATAACTTTTTTCTTAATTTAGTAAATTGAATGAAGAATAATGGATGCCAATACCAATATAACATAAATTTAAAATGTACTACCTATAATTATTTTATTTGTATAAATTTTATAGACTATTATTGTTATATTCATTATATTAGCCCTATTACAATAATTGAATACCAGAAGGAGAATCTCCATGTAGTAGGGTTCTACTTATTTTTATCATAATGCTCAACCTTCTATTTGTCTGTAGTTAAGACTATTGAACCTGCAAAGTCTATTTTTCCTTCGTGTAATATTATCCAAACATATTGTTGAAAAACAAAATGTTTCTCATATCTAAAGTAAGATTCAAAAATATAGCATTATGGAGTATCTTTAAAAGTGTTATATATTAGTTACAACATATTTTGACTAATGAAATCTTGTGATGCTGGAAGATTTGGAATATTTACAATTATATTATTATCAATGATGGTATTAGTAACATCTATAGCATTATCAATAACTCAAAATATTTATGCACAGTCAACAACTAATAATGATTCAACAATCTCTACATTAGACGATTTAGTGAATAAATTAGTTACAGGTGTTAAACTTGAAAATATAATTACAGTTCCTAATGAAGTCCATGTAGGTGATACGTTCGAGGTGAATGCTACTGTGATAAATACATTACCATTAAATATAACATTTAATGCAGGTAATTGCAATTCTGACTTTTCTACAAACTTGAATAATATCATAGAAGAATTAATGACTCCTAAATGTATGAATAGAGTTTTACCAACCGTACTTGAACCTGGAGATAAAACTACAGTTCAGGAACTTAGTGGGACAGGGAAACAATATAAAGCAATAGCAGAAGGTGAAGCAAACGGAAATGCCATTTTGTTGTATAGTATAGAAGTCAAACCAGAAGGCTCTTTGCTTACAACATCATTAAATACCCAAGTAATTAATCCATTTAACGTTACTATACTTCCATAAACTTTTTATGAGATTTTTTGTTAAAAGGTAAGATAAAATTACATTTTTAATACTATTTATTACTACTATATTATCTTTAAGTATAGCATTTCATATAACAAATTATAATTAGTTACGAAACCGGATATTTTTTATTATAAAAAAATTTAGTGAGTTAATCTTTTAATTGCAATCAAAAAGTAGTATTGCTACTTGTTGGAGTAACATGTTCAAAATCTCTTACTAGAGTATGTTGAATTATATTAGACCTTACTTCGTAGGGTGCGGTAAATGGTCCTCCATTCTTTGTTCTAACTTAATGTACCACAAAAGGAAGATGTCGAGAAGTAGAGAAACGAGCCTGCCCTATAATCAGATATAATATATGCAGAATGTCATATCTTCAATCTATGGCATGTGATTTGTCGGTGACTGGTTATTTGTCTATATATTATAGAATCGAGTTTGTAATTTAGTTTTTATAAATTATATTTATTCATAAACTACTTGAAGCTGATATTTAAAATATAAAAATTGTTTATAATTATTAAATACTTTAATATCCTATTAAAGAGAAGAAGGGAAAATAAGATAGAATCTGAAAATAAAGATGAATTAATATAGAATAATATTAACCAACACAATAAGCAACAAAAACAACCAGATATTGAGATATTTAGTTGTTTTAATTGTGGTCATCCTTATAAAGCATATCCACCAGATAGTAGCTTCAATTTTGCATACCTTAGTCCTTGTTCAGAAACTCATAATTTAGAGGATAATCATAATCATAGACAACCATATGATGTGTAAATTGTACCCATCGGAATTATCTTTATTGGTGTCAAGGGCACTCCTTCACTTATGAGTAATTTTTCAATTGATAATTGTTAGATTTGTAATGATAAAAAAAAGCAAATGATGATGGTATGATGAAAGAGAATAAATTATATGATAACTAATTTTTTAGTTAAAAGTTAAAGCCATAACCTACTACTATTGAGAGTAAATCAATAATAATAGGCTATGGTGGACTCCAATCTTATAATCGGATTATAAGATTGTATGAATCAATTGGTATTATATTATTTAATGATTGGAGAATATTTTATTTTAAATCCATAACCCCCTATTCTATTGCAGAGTCAAATAATCTAGAAGAAGACATGGTTTTGGATTTTGATATATTTTATTGGTTGTTCGATTGTTTAGGTTATTTCTCGATATTACTAAAGTATTTAATAATTTGATACAAAAGATTGAATTTATCAGTTAGTATTTACCAGTTGAATCAATTGATTTATAGATTGTCATAGCCTGAACAGTAAGCATAGATGGTTGATATACTAACCATATTCCTGTCCAGACTATGACAAATATGATTTTTCCATATTTGCTGAGAGAAGCTTTTATGAGAAAGTAATTTCATTCATAGTGGATATTGTATTTATTAATTCTTGTAAACTTATGTTGAGACTTTAATCAATGATATATTGTTAATGTTGTATAAAACAATATTTTCTTCTGTTATAGATATTTTTATGAATAAAAAATGATGTGGAGATTTAAGGCATTACCTCAATGGTGTATTATAAAAATAATAAGCAAAAGCTTGCCAATATCAGACTAAGGGGAATGACAATTAAATTTCTCATTAACTGATAATACTATCCAAAATACTAGTGAAAATGTTACAAATCTTAAACTTTTTGCTATTATTATTTTTATCATCTCATTTATTAAGATTGATAAAACTAAATAGTTGTATTTTACAAGTCTATTCTTTTCCCTTCTCTCCCTCCCTAACGGTATCTATCAAATTTATATATACATTTTTTGTGTTTGCAATATGCCAAATCTTGACCCTTGGATAAATCAATATAATAATTATGAAGATAATGAAACAAAAACAATAAGCAAAATTGAAAATTATTTGTTATTTATTAAAACGGAATGCCAAAAAATGATTCATCCTAACTCGCATCTTACCTATAATGAACGTCAACGAAAAATTATAGAGATGATAGATTGGACTTTGGAGAAATATAAAGCAGGAACAAATAAAAAAATCACGAACCAGCAGATTGAAGAACAAGTAATAATAGATAATATCATCAAAGAACTTAATAAAAAAAGAGAAGTAGCTCTAATCAGAAAACAAAAAACTCTGCAGAAAGATGAAGTTTTGGAGTATGAAGAAGAAGAAGATACTATTAATTATATTCTTTATATAATTGGACAATTGAGAAGTAAATCATTTTTAAATTAAAGTAACATATCATTTACAAAGAGGATTTGAGAGTATATACTAGAATATATACGTAGGAATATCAAAGGAATATCAAAAACATATATTACAGAGTTTACCATATTGTAAAATGTTGATTTTTTTACATTTTTCTATCTAGGGTTTTTACAAGTAAAGACAACTTACATCAAGCATATTTTGAAATATCCATTTTATAATTTCAAATTCAAAAACCTAAGAAAAAATCTTATTTATAGAGTTAATAATATTTTTCAATTTCAACAAACTTAATACAAAATAGTAGGTATTATAAGGTAACAAATGATAATTTTAAGATAATTTACAAATATTGTTTTAATAAATAAAATATAGAATATATTCTACTTTGAAAATATTTCTTGAAGCGTATTGGAAACCTGAGCTATTGCACCTCTTACTGCAGGAGTATCGGTAATTGGATTTAGCATCAAGTTATGGATAGTACCAAGATAACGAATTGCAGTAGTTGGAACGCCAGCTTGCATTCAACTATATCAAATATAAAATCATGATTTATTATTTTGTTTATAGAGTATATTATGTAGCTCTAAATTTCTGTCCATTAATGTTACTAACTTCATTGGAGGTATTCTTTTTTGAATTGCAGTAGTTAGAGCATATTTTACCAAATTATCTGGATTAAAATCAAGTTTATTAAATGAATTACATTTTTGTAACCAATCTGTTAAAGTAACAAATGACTGTTGATATGATAACTTTTTGATATTGACCAGATACGGAGCGAGAATAAGATTTGTAGCATTTTTTCTAAAATCCGATATTGGTGTATCAAGAAGTTTTTCTATCCAAAATATACTATTAATTTCTGTATTAGATTGATAGCCTGACCTTCTCTCTATCTTTCTCTTTTTGTTAAGTTCTTTTATTTTTTGATTTACAAGATATCTTTTAAAGTCTTTTAAAAGAAATTTTATAGACGGCCTATCTCTATTCCATTCTTGTATGATTTTTATCTTTGAGTTTTCGAAGCTTTTACCTTTAGCAAGACATTTTGCATTAAAGGAATCGGGTATACGTAAAAGACAAGACCTAAATGATGGATTATTTGATTTGTCTGCTTTATTATTTGATAAAATATCTTTGGCAAATCTCAAAAATTTTTCTGATGGATTATCATATCCTTGAAATTCTTGTATATGTTCTAATACTAAAGGACAATATACTGGTAAAATTACATGATAGCCATTTCCACTCCATAAAACTGTTGGATGGATATTATTGTCAAGTTTTTCTTTGATACTTTTTAGTGTTTGATTCAAAGTTACTTGCAATAACTTTTCAGTCTTAAAATTTGTTAAATCCAAATCTATGAATAGTAAATTAGGAATCCAAGTTGCACCTTCCATTAACGAAGGAAAAGCGTTGATTCTGCAATCTATAAAATCAGATTCTATAAAGTGTTCTAATGCTCTTTCTTTTGAATAAACTATTTTCTGATATCCTAATTTTTTAGTCATTATAGTTCTTGGAAATATAGTTGGCTCTTCTAAATGGGATACAATAAAATCTAGACCTACTTCTATTTCCTTCTTTTTTTTGTTTATGTCAATCTGATGGTCACCCTCGAAGACCAACATTATATTTTATTCTATAGTCATTATTATATCTCATCCTACCTTAAGTGTGGATTAGTTACATTTAGACGACTTTGACGAATTTTGAAGTGTGTGCATATCTATTACATTATTTTGTTGTCCATATACTTCTGCTTCAATTCTCTCGTTAAAAATCCTCTTTTTCTTCTTGATTATTGCTATTATCGTCTGATTTTTTTTAAAATATTAGTATCACCTAGAAAATCATCATAGTTGTCATTTTTTGCTGATCTAGTTTTACTTCTATCTTGAAATTATCTTGTATAAGTTGACTATAACTATACTGGGAATCATTCCACGTCGGAATCCAACTTTTATCTTGGTCATCTTCACTATTGTTTATTATTGTATCCAAAAATCGAATACCCTACTTTAATTTTCTATTTCTTTAAGAAATTGGTGCTTTTTACATAATAGTGTGTATAATACATTAACATATGTTTTTTAAAATAACTAATTTTAAAATAATTGATTAAAATGAATACAGATAAACTGATATGAATTTAGAGAGACAAACCCAAAGAACTGCTCTTGTTACTGGGAGTACGAGAGGCATAGGTAAAGAAACTGCATTATTGTTATTGCAAAAGGAATTTAATGTAATTATCTCTTCCAGAAGTCAACAAAGTATAGATAATGTTATACAAGAAATTCATGATAAATTTCCTTCAAAAAAAGAAAATATTTTAGTTTTAAAGTGTGATGTTAGTCAACAATCGGATGTAAAATCTCTTGTTGATATATCGATAAAAACATTCGGAAAGATTGATATTCTTATTAATAACGCAGGTATAGTTTATTTTAAAAGTATAATGGATACAACTGCAGAAGAATGGAATAATACTATTGATACTAATTTAAAAGGTATTTTTCTATTTACCAAAGAAGTTCTTCCTTATATGCTTGAAAATAAATCTGGTAGTATTATTATTAATGTTAGTTCAGGAGCTGGAAAATCTGGTTTTCCAAACTTATCTGCATATTGTGCAAGTAAATTTGGTGTAATAGGTTTTACTGAAAGCATAGCTAACGAACTTGCTGATAATAATGTAAAGGTTATGGCAATATGTCCTGGTGGAGTAGATACAAAGATGATTGAGGATATTGTTGATAATGGATATACTTTATCCAATAGAAAATTGATGAAACCTGAACAAGTTGCAAATAAGATTTATGATATGATATCTAATCAAAAAGATTACTATAATGGACAATCAATAGAATTTTATAATAAGTAAATAAAAGGTCTATAATTAAATGAGTAAACATAGTTTTAGAATATCTATAGCGGTTCTAAAAGAGCATAAGTAATCTATTAAGTTCTGAGCAGTTGTTGGGGGGATACACCTTCATCAACCAATATTATCTAAAAGCATATTCAGTAAAATCTCTCTTTGCAAAAATTAAACATAATTCTTCCATAATAGTAATGTCTGGTTCAAAGTTTCTGATAGCATGGTTATTCTCTATCAAAGACCTTGATATGTTTATAATGATGGAATCTATGAATACATTAAATCCTATTGCAGTATCTATATCTCTAGCATGGTTAACTTAGCATTATTATTTTTATTTATTTATTCTTGTTTTAATAATTAAATCCATAACCCACTATTATCGAGGCTATGAGCAATAATAGAAGGCCATGGTGAAGATTTTCTTTGGACTGTATTAGATTTCATAATACATAATATTTAATGATTGAAGATAATTTAGTTAAGTATTATTTTAAAGTTAAAGCCATAACCAACTACTACTTTTATGGATTAGGTTGTGAGTAATAAATAATAGTAATAAAAGGCTATGGTGATTCTATGCAATCCTATAATCCGTTTATAGATTGTGTATATTGATATCATTATACCATTTAAATTTAACTTTTGAATTTGCTGCTATAACCATATTTCTAGAGTAATAGATTAATTTAATTTATTGCCATAGTCTGAACTGACAGGATCCCACTCACTGATTATTCAGACTATGACTTCTTTGGGGTTGGTTTGCCATTTTTTAGGCTAGAAGTATGTATCAAACAGTGATAAATGTATTTATTATCTCTTGAAATTCTCATTCTATGTTTTGAAATTAATAATTACAAAAAATAAGTGTCTGTTATTAGTTAACAAGAATAAAAGAATGTAGAGGTTTAAGGTCTTAGTGGCGGATTGTCATAGCAATTTACCGTCGTTGAAACAGAAATGAACCCTAGATTTCCTGATAGTTGGATGCGCCAATTTGTAGGTGGATCAGATCCTAGGCTACCAAAATATCTTAAATCATAAAATTCAGGTGGTAAGGGTGTAACTGCTGATGATGTGATATTATATTCACCACTTATTGCAACATCTCCAGGTAAACATGATACAGTTGAGTTAGCATTAAAAGAGACGAAAATATATTATTGCCAAAAGATTGAATTTATAACATGCCGTTTTCTTTTATTCCATATTTAAAGACATTATGGATATTTATTGCAATAACTATAGCTTTATTAATCATAGTTTCTATTTCTACCTATCAATTTTTCATAGATAACTCAAAGAAAATAGATAATATTGCCGTACAAAACATAATAGGCAACTCAAAGCTTGAAGTTGAAGAACTCGCAATTTCATTATCAAATAAAATAGCAACAGTTACAGCTAATTTGGAAATTATTAGCGATTCTCCTTCAATACATATGCATTTACCAAATGCAAAATCTCTCCTCTATAGCGGACAAAAAACAACAAATAATTTAACAGAATTTTATGCTTGGTTAAATAAAGATGGTAAAATTGTATGGGTTACACTATTTGACAATAAAACTTTATATGACAAAAATGCAGATTTTAATTTGGCCAATAGAGAGCATTTTGAGGAAGTAAAATCAACTTTAAATCCACATATTACACCTGTTATTAAATCAATAACAGGTTCTAATACAATATTCATATCTTATCCTATTTTAGGAAATCAAACTGAGAATAATACTAGTGATATTATACAAAGGAATGAAAATAACAATACAAATAATATTCAACTTTTAGCACAACAAGAAAAAATTCAACAACAAGAACAAAAACAAAATATACGAGAAACAAAAACAAATTCTGACAAAATATTAGATGGCACAATTCTAACTGGAATAAATACAACATCTATGATTAAACTATTGGAAAATCAAGTTTCACCAAAAAATAGGTCTGCTATTAATCTTATAGATAAAAAAGGTTTGATTATTACGGCTTCAAATCCAGAATTTAATGGTCTAATTATAAATTCAGAAAGATATAACGAAACACTTGATAAATTTTACGATGAACAAAATCAAGAAACTATATTTAAAGCTTTTCATAAAATACTACTAGGAAAAAGTGGAAGTGCAGGAATAATTAATGACAGATTTGGAAATTCATCAATCTTAGCGTATACACCAGTAATCACAAATGGTCAAATTTTATTTTATGTGGTTTTGACTAGTCCCTATGAATTTGCCAATGAAGTTGATAACCTCATTTTACAACAACAGAATTTTGCAATGGGTTCAATAATTATAATGGGTATTATTGCATTGCTAGTTGCTATTATTCTTGGACTATTCAACAAAAATCTAAGAAAAATTGTAGAAGAACAAACTACAAGTCTTAAAAATGCTATTATTTCCTTAGAAAAATCAAATGAACAATTAAAAAAACATGATAAAATGCAACAAGAATTCTTAAACATAACTGCACATGAATTAAGAACACCAACACAGTCCATCATTGGATATGTTGAAATGATAAAGTCATTCCCTGAACGAACATCAATTTACTTACAACCAATAGAAAGAAATACACAAAGACTATATCGGTTAATCCAAGATATTTTAGATATTACAAAAATTGAGAGTGGAAACCTAAAATTAAAGAATACTACATTTGATATGAATGAAAAAATTAATAATGTAATAAGAGATTTAACTCCAAAGAAAAAAGTAAATAATGATAATACAAATCAGAGTGTAAAATTTATCTTTCAACCAACCAAAGAACCAATAAGAGTATTTGCTGATAAAGAAAGAATATATCAAGTAATTAGTAATTTAATAAAAAATGCTTTAAAGTTCATTCCTTCTACTGATGGAAAAATAGAAATAACTCTAGAAAAAGTTAAAGAGATAAATTATAACAAAAAAGAATTTGTATCTGTAAAAATAAAAGATAATGGAAAAGGAATAGATGAAGAAGTATTACCACGATTATTTGAAAAATTTGCATCAAAAACTGAATTAGGAGGAACAGGTCTTGGTTTATACCTCTCAAAAAATATTGTGGAAACTCATGGTGGACAAATATGGGGAAAGAATAATAACAATGGAATTGGAGCAGAGTTTGGATTTACTATTCCATTAAAGTTATAATTAATTCATAATTGCAATTTGCTGACCCCTAACTCATGAATAAAAGACAGTAGAATTAAGAAAAATGCAAAACCAAATTCAGAGGCAAATTTCTTATTTATGCTTAAAATATCGATACAGAAGCTTGCGAACAAGTAGATATTGATATTTACAACTCTAATAAAGAGGGAATGGTACTGGAATTTTTCATTGACTGATCATATTATTCAAAATAATGCTAAAAATATTTCTAATTTGTTTCTTTAAAAATATAATATATCTCTAGAGTAATATATTCATATATAAATAAATATTCTTTTTTTAAAATATTATGTTATTAAAAGATAGATAAGATAGTATACCATTTAAATAATACAAATAAGTTATTTCTAATTAATACTTTCACCACTTGCAAATATATTATAATCACCAAGTTTATCAAAGCCAAAGCCAAGAACTTCTAAAATATTAAACGATATTAGTTGATTTGGTTTTAATATGTATGAAGGAGAAGTAATAAAATGTTCCACTTTTGCTAATAAAGTTCCAGTTTTATTATAATATTCTGCAGAAATTTTTATTTCCTGTAAATCAAGTGGAGTATTATTTTTAATCTCGCCTTTTATTTCAACTGAATTAGTGACACTTCTGTTTACACTCAGATTTTCAAATACTAAATTTATTTTATCACTTTTTACATTAGCAGTATTAGAAATATTATTTGATAAAAGAGTTGGCTTAGTCATGTTTCGATTAGAAGTTTGATTTTCTATGGTTGTTGGAGGTTGCTGCTTGTTTGTTGTTGTTATTGGTTTGCTAGAAGTTTGATTTTCTATGGTTGTTGGAGGTTGCTGCTTGTTTGTAAGTGTTACCAACGATTCTTCGTTTGTATTATTGGTTTTGCTATTATCATTAGTACCCGTTTGAGGCTTATTTTCTACAAGTGGAGACTGTTGCTTTTTTGTTACTCCTGATTCTAATTCCTGTAAAATATCTTTTGGAATAACAAATACAAAAATAACTTGAGGCTGCTTTGTTGATCCTAGCGTTGTTTGGAATTCTTTTTTAGATTTAGTTATACTATTATTGTAAATTAATTCTTTATCATTATTGATTGTATTTTTTCCGAAATTGAGATATTCTACTTGACCGTTAGTAGTAAAATTTCTGTTGGTATAAATTTCAATTAATTCATTAATTGCCAATCCTCTATTCCAAATTCTTACTTCATCAACCTCTCCATTAAAATATTTGTCTAAATCTAAAGAATTTGCTCCTATTCGCAGAGGTTGATTTCCTTTTGTATCTGGAGTCTTACTTATTTTTAGGTTTCCAATAGTATTACCATCTATATCCACCCTTAATACTGTTGAATTATATAGAACAACCACATAATGCCATTTTCCATCGTTGAATTTCTTCTGAGATAATATTTCAAAATTCTTACCTCGTTGAGATTCAAATCCTGCAGTTATAGTTCCATCTGTATTCATCCACACACCATAATTCATATTTTTTCCAGGTCTTTCGTTGTTGAAGCCTCCTTTGTTAACAATATGTGATGGCTCACATGAACAACTTTGGTTAGTTCGGAACCAAGTAGCCAAGGTGAATTCTTCTAATTGTAATTGATCGTTATTTTCAATATCGTAAAAATCTGTTCCATTTAACTTTAGGAATGGTTCATATATGTATTTGAGAGTTTTGTTTTCGGCAGCAAAAGTGCTATCATAAAAGATATTAATAAATGTTAATAATATGAATAACATAGAAATTAAAAGAAATTTCCTAGACCATGTTAAGAAAAGGCTAAGGATTTCTGAATTATGCATATTTGTTAACTAACTTTCTCAATATATTTAGAATCAGTAGAATCATTCAGTAACATATAATATATAATTTGAGTAGAGAACGATTATAAGATTATTCAATATCTGTTTTTTATTTATAATAATAATAGTGAAAAATGTATCTTGTCTTTTTACAATATAATATACAATCTTATATCAATATATCATATAATATCAAATAAGTTGTAGATTATCTAATAAATGTTCTTATTGGAATCGATTCCACGCATATTTGGAGAAAGTCAATGCAAGACAGTGCATGATAATTCAGATTACTGATAAGATATGATTTAGTTAGTGTATCAGTCTGATTGCAGGTGCATTTATTGATATTTATTCAATATGTTAAATGATAACTAGGTTGTCAATAGGTTTAGTTGTATGACATTCTTGGTTCTTTTAAAGTAGAAAATAATTCAGAAAAGACGAAAGGCTTTAAAATTACATCTTCACTTTTTATTCCAATTGAATCTATGATATGGCTTATATTATCTAATGAGTGAGTTGTAGTTAATATTATTTTTTTATGTGGTAATCTATCACGAATCTTTCTTGCAACTTCAAAGCCTGAAATGTCAGGAAGATGGGTATCTAGTATAATAATATCATAGTCATTGTCGTTGTTGTTGTTGTTGTTGTTGTCGTCATCTGCTGTATTAGAAAGTAAAATTTCTAAGCATTTGTTCCCATTTTCTACTATACTAACATCCGATATTGAAAAACCATGCTGTTTTGTAAAAAGAGAGTAAAGAACCCGAATATCTGAGTTTGGTTCAGCTATTAGGATTCGTTTACTTTTTCTCTTTTGGTTTTCGTGGGATTGTTTTAAATCAATCGTTATAGTATGCTTTCCATTAAGGTGGCCTTTGGTATCAGACAATAAGGGATCGTTAAGGACTAATCCAGGATGAGGACATACTACAGTAATATTTTGATTATTTTGCCTCCATTCTGTAGTAGTTTCATTCCACCACCATTCTAATATTTCACATTCTTCAAAATGTTTATTATGTGATAAAAAACATGCTGCATCTGCAAAGACTAATATTGCATCTTTTTTGCCTTCAGACTTACGATAATTCAGAGTTTCTTCCAATTCTTTCTTTAGCTTTTTAAAAGGACGAAAATCGACATTAAGTGCTGACTCGTAATAAGGTTTAAAATCAACAATACGTAATTCATCTCTTTCAATATTCTCTTTATAATTATCTATACTAGAGGATAAATTTGAAATATTCGAGCTACTTTTACTATCATATGCGTTGATAGATGCATAAATGCATTGGTATCCACTTTTTAATCCGTCATTAATATAATTTACAGCTGCCTTATTACGCTCATCATCGCTGCTATATAGTAACATAATATGCTCATTTGATGGAATAATATTGGTTAAAGAAGAGGATGACATCGACATTATAACATTATGCACAATGTATATTTAAATGCTGATAAAATTGATGTTCCTTCTAAATTCATTTTACTAGATATGTTTTTTCCCATTTCATCGGGCACCCCCACCCTCCAATCTCTTTTAGAAATTCTATTATTGATAGAACTAAGTTTTTATTGTGATTAGCCTGGTTTTCTATCTAGCCTATACCAAGTCTTTGATTATTAGTACTTAGGGTATGTCTGGCTGATTCTAGTTCTAGTACTTGGAAATCTTTCAGAATAGCGGAACTTAAGTAGATAATTTAGCGTTTCTATTCAGCTTACCCAATATTCACATAACTTACAATAGTTGTACATTATAAAAAAAACGATATACAACTAGTATATTTAAATCATTATAAAGTGGTACTATTTGAGAATCTGAGTGAATAAATCAAACACGATTAGTTGATTGTTTGAACAAAATTTATTGTTTATAAATATATTGTTGGTAAAATAAATACAAATATTCCATACCCATCTAAAGAAGAATAAAAGAAAGATTCATTGAGGCTCATGAGCTACATGTCCTCTAGTTTGGTTTTTCAGTCCAAAGAACTCCAAACAGAATCTCTTAATATCTTAAATGACATAGTTAATAAAGTTTAATAATTTGAGATAAATGTTTTAATATTTGACCAAGAATGACTAAGTGTATCATCATTTTATGGTCCATTGATGTCTAAACCCAAAGTATGTCTTGACAAGATTATTTAAGCATACTGAAATTATACTATTATAAGCAATACCATTTCTTCCTTTTTCCTTCTCAAATAAATAAATTTAATAAAAGCCATATTGAATGAAATTTTTTACTATTTAATTATCTAGGTAAAAGAATAAACAAGTTGATGTATAACTATATAATAGTGGATAAACTCAAAAAGTCTAAACCACAATTAAATCATAATAAAAAATCAAAGTTATCATCGTTTCTATCAATTCTCAGATCACTACGACCTAGCCTTATTACTGGGGCAGCAGATAATGACCCTTCCGCTATAACGAATTATTCTCAAGCAGGAGCAAAATTTGGTTTTGATCTTCTTTGGGTAGTAGTATTTCTTTATCCATTTATTACAATAATAGTTGGAATCTGTGCTAGAATTGGTATTATAACAGGAAGAGGATTGACATCAGTAATATGTAAAAAGTACTCTAAAATAGTTGCCTTCCCAATAGTAGTTCTCCTTATTGTTGGAAATATAATAAATATTAGTGCAGATATTGGAGCAATGGCTGCTTCTATTAAACTTATATTTCCACAAATCCCATTAATTGGATTCTCAATAATTTTCTCAATTATTATTTTATTAAGCATAATTCTCATCTCTTATAAAAAATATGCAAGAATACTTAGATACCTCACATTAACTTTACTTGTCTATTTTATAACAGCAATAATTATAGGAGGAAACTGGAAGGAGATGTTACTATTCTCTATTATTCCACATATCGAATTAACACCAGACTTTATGATGATGATTGTGGCTATTTTTGGTAATGCTTTATCACCCTATATGCTATTTTGGCAAACATCAGAAGAATCAGAAGAAAATATTGCAAAAGATAGACTAAAGGAAATTGGATTAGGAAAACCAAAGATATCTAAGATGGAAATCAGGTTAGTAAAAATTGATGTAGCGATTGGTATGGCTTTTGCAGTATTTGTTATGTGGTCAATTATGGTAACAACTGCAGGAAGTTTACATTTCAATGAAATATATGAAATACAGACAGCAGACCAGGCAGCACAAGCATTAGAACCATTAGTTAAGACATTTCCTCATTCTGGTGAAATATCAAAAATAATTTTTGTAATTGGTATTATTGGAACTGGATTATTAGCAATACCTGTTTTTGCAGGCACCTGTGGATATGCACTGTCAGAATTATTTGGATGGAAAGAAGGTTTAAGCAAAAAATTTTATCAAGCAAGACCATTTTATCTAATAATAATTATTTGCATAATAATTGGTCTGTTAATTAACTATATCAATCCAATTAGTCCAATCCAGATGTTATTATATGCTGCAACCATTAATGGTATTATTTTAGGTCCAATCCTTGTAATAATAATGAAAATTGCTAATGATAAGAAGATCCTTGGTAATGGTGTTAATGGATTATTATCTAATATTTTAGGATGGACTATTACTGGAATAATTTTATGTTCAGTAATAACTTTCTTGTTTGTAAGATTTCTTTGATTTTTCTATGTAGTGGGGTTCTATTACATAGTATTTAGCTTTTATTATTAGAAACTTATTTTAAGTTATTTTGTTCTTACTTAAATCTATCTATTACTTTAACAGTTTTTTAACAGTATTTGTAAACTCCTTTTTATCAATAGGTTTTCTCATAATTTGTTCTTTGGATATACCAGGAACTATAATTATTAATTCATCCAATATCTAATGCGGTTATAAATAGAATCTTGATTTTTGGGTCGATTGATTTTATTTGTTGGTGTAATTGAAAACCATTCAAATCTTTCATTCGAATATCAAGTGTCACAAGTAAATTATCAAAATTTGAAAGGTCTTTTATATAATTCAATGCATTAGCGGAATCTGAAAAAGAAATTATGTCATAATCGTAATCCCTTAAAAATGATTCATAAGTACAAAGTATATCTTTTTCATCATCGACTAAAATTATTCTTTTGTTATTGTGTCCTTTAATAAAAGATGAATCTTTTTTACTTTGAGTTTCCATAAAATTTTGAGTAGATAAACCTAACATTTTCTTTCTATGAGGATAAATAATATTAATCTCATCAAGTGACGATTTGTTGACTTTTTTTATTCCATATGTAGAATATCCAAAAGTTTCAGTTATCTTGCATTCACCATTATTTATAAAATTATAATTTGTAGTAATATTAGAAAAACAATTTAAAATTTTATAAAAATTATCTCCAATAATTATTTCATTTGGAATAGACGAAGAAGAATTTATTTTTGAACAAAAGTTTATGGTTGAGCCAAATAAATCAACTTGACTGTAATCTCCGACCAAAGCTAAATCCAAAACACCAAAATCCATACTAATTCTATAGCTGAATGGAGGAAGTTGTTGCTTTGACAATTCTTGATTAATACCATAGCGAGAATCTAAGATTTTTAAGGCACATTCAATAGCCTCTATAAAAGATTCTTCGTTTTTATTATCAGATGTTTTTGGAAAATGTAATAGTAAACAATCACCAATATTCTTGATAACTCTTCCACCATAACTTTTGACTATTTTCGATATTGAATTTATAAATTTTGAATAATATTTTCTAATAGATTCTAAATTGTCCATTGTAATGGTATTTTTAGTAGAATCTACCAAATCTATAAAACATACACAACTCTTTATTGAGTCACCTGAAAATCGTATTCCATTAGAGGAAAAGTTTTTCATTTAAGTATGACTCCGAAAATTATTGATTAAAAATAGAAATTTATTATTAGTATAAGGTAATAAATTCAATTTATTTCCTCA
>DASUZI010000190.1:0-4806 GCA_036376955.1 Nitrososphaeraceae archaeon | reverse complement strand
CAGACGACGGTAATAACCAAAGATCCATGAATATAGTGGAGTTCAAAGATGCATATACCTTTCCCTTTTTATCTAATAGGGGAGGAACGTCATCTATTTGAAAAAATAAATAATATCTTGTGCAAGAATTGAGAATTCATTCATAGCAATTCTTAGTAGTATAGAATATGAAGAAAATTTCTAATTCGACGCGAAATAAAAATAATTAGGAAACTATTAGATCTATCTATCGATCCTTTATTGTAGTAAATTTGATGACGTCACAACCCCAAGAACTAGAATTATAGATATTTCTCTCGGTGAATTAGAACGATTCTATGAAAATTATTTGACAAGTAAATACACTACAAAGTAAAATAATTTTTATAAAAAAATGAATTTAGACTCGCAGTATCGAAGTATCGAAGTAATCATTTTGAATATTTAATTTTCGTTACAGAAATCGAAAAAGGTTTAAGTATGTATCCGGTTTACATAATCGGGTCCTTTTTCAGTAGTGAAAATGCAGCGGTAACCACCGGGCCCGTTTAATACCCGTTCATCCTCGGGTTTAGGTTCATGTAGCAAATAGAGATTTGTTATTCTTCTTATATTGCTTCACAATCAACACTGTATATAGTAGGTCAAAGAAGAAAATGGAAATAAACAACAGCGGTAACACAAATGAAATTTGAGAAACAGGTTCAAATAGATAAAAATGTATGCTTGTTAGACCAGTACCAAACATTTTAAATACAGCTATATAAATGGATTGACCTCTTAATGTGTTTCCACGTCTAAAGAACATAACTACGAATAGCACAGACATTAGTAAATTTTGTCCAAAGGCAGCATACACGCCATCAACATCACCTAGAAAAATTCCACCCGACAATATTATACTGAAAGCGGTAGCTACTGAGATTCCGAAAACAATGCACAGAGTTAGTGAGGATAGATTGGGGAATTCGTTCTTATAGTATTTAAAAAATTGGAAGACAATTACTACATCTAGTGCAAACCAAAGGTAGTTAATATATAATTGAGGTGGAGAATGAGGTAATAAAAAAGAGAATATGAATTCCCAAGAGATATTTGCACATAAAGCAAAAAGTGGCATCCCATAGGTTTTGTCTTTATAACCTTTTGAAATTATGAAAACATAAGTAAGGATCCAAAATATCCCACCCACTATTAGAATAAGAGATTGCATTATTTTGTGTAATCTAGCTAATAATACCCAAATTTATAAAACTTCTCATATGGATTTCGAAATATAGTTATTTTCACTAAGATAAAAGAATTTGAATGGACTCTTCTAACTTCTAGGAATTAGATGTATCAGGCATTTATTAAATAATGTAACAGTTCCCTTGTACCGCATGGATTCGAAGTCCACTGAATATAGATTGTGTTGTACGTTCCCATTTATCTCCAGTATTTAATATTTTATTGCATAATAAATATTAAAATATAATTTATAAATTCTAGAATAAAACTAAACTCGTAATATATCTATTACTAAACCCACCGGGCCCGTTATTTACATGGGTTCAAATAATTCTTGGTTGTATAATAGACTAGATAAAAGGAGCTATAATTTTGCCCGCTAAGTTAACCACAACTATTAGAAATATAGAAATCAAGGTAACAAATTAGACCAATAGACAAATAATTAAGGACTTTTACAAATATCTTCAGAACATAGATACTTCTGAAAACTATCAAATGGTTTGCTCAAAGTCTTAATACGATATGCAGAGCACTTAGGAAATCATACAACATTTTATCAAATTCAAGAAAATCCCATTTTTAAATGTCGAAAATAAACATCTACTCGGTTTGATGTCATAACAAGGGTCTGGAGAGGGAAATTTAATTCAAAAACTAATTTTATATAAAAGAAAATTAAGAAATAAAGATATTTTAAAATATGTTTTTCAAAAAGATACTCTTTAATTAAAAACTGGAAGGTTGAGATAAAATAATTACGATTATTCCCAAAAATGGGGATTTACCATTTATAAATATGTAGCATGTTCTTAATTTGTTGGCATTATATTTTAATAATTATTGGCAAAGACTATTTACTTGCATCAGCTAATTTATTTTTTTTCAATCTTTGAACTCAAGTCTAGTAAATATAATATTTTAGGATTATTTCGGTGTTCTTCTGGAATATCGTTGATACTGAAATTTTTTATGTTACCTAAATATTTGATAACCTGCTGAGTAGGCCTTTTTTTAACCGGATCCCATTGATTTTCTACAAGGTAATAATAATCATGTCCCTTTATCTTTTTAGTTCGAATAAAAGCCATATTTTTAATACCAAATCATAGAATATTAATCAGTTATTATATAATACGCTAGTGCTAACGTGGATCCATAGAACATTATTGTTAAAGATCAGTTCTGATCACGAGTTAATTTAAGGAGAATGTTAATAGAAAATTTGCTATGTATTTTCTAACTCTTCCAATCAGCCATGTAACCGTATTTTATGAAAGATATTATGTGATGAGATGACAGTAAAAGATGCTATAACTATTCCGACAATATCTCTCCAAACTTCATTGTTACTAGGTCTTTCAGCTATAATAGAGTATCCAGAAACCATATGAAAGTTATCCAACAACCAAAATACCAGACTTCCCCATCCCAGTATCCCGGCTATCAGTGCACCAAGTCTAGCTCCAAAGCGGACAAAGTAAATTGAAGTGAAGATAAGTACATACCAGATGACTGCAATGAAGAGCCAGAAGGGCTCCAAAAATTGAGCTCGGTCTTCTAAAAAGTAGTAGGTCGTACCTATTGCCAAAAGTAAGAATAAAGAAATCAATAGAATCTTGTAGTTAGCAGACATGGATGTCCGTTCTTTTTTTATTAGACTCTTATCCTTCTTCTTTGTGTACCTATCTTCTTCATTAATACAATATCGCAACGAATCCTCAAACGATTTTAGTTCTATAGGAATAACTTTCTTGATCGAATCATCCTTAACTATTGCTTCATGTTTAAGACTATCAATTAATGGCCTTGCCAACGATGCTTTTATGGGGGTAACCAAGTCAACCCAATAGGATGAAAGTCTTGGAGTTAGGAATGGAATGATCAAGATTCTAATAGATTTGTCGAGTATTTTAGCATAAATTTTCATCATATCAACATAAGTAAGTATGTCTGGGCCTCCTATATCGAATGTTTTTCCTTCAGTTTGTGGTTTTTCAATCGAGTTAAAGAGGTATGTAATTACATCGCCTATGAATATTGGCTGGCATTTAGTCAGCACCCATTTAGGACAAATCATTACAGGTAATCTCTCAACTAGATACCTTAGCATTTCAAAAGAGCCCCCACCACTTCCCAGTATAACGGCGGCTCTAAAAATTGTCACCTTCGCGTGTGATTTTCTTAATATATCTCCTACCTGCTTTCTACTAAGCATGTGTTGAGAAAGTTCGGACTCTTTTGCGTGTGTTAAACCGCCTAAATAGATAATTCTTTTGACTCCACGTTTGTCTGCTGCATTTGCAAAATTCTCAGCAGTTTTTTGTTCCTTTTCTGAAAACTTTTTCCAATTCTTTGAAGATCCCTCCATTGAATGAACAAGATAATACGCTATATCTACATCTTTGAGCGCATTTAAACAATCCTCATAGTTGCTTAAATCTCCTTCAATGACCTCTACTTTTGACGATTCATGCTTTTTGTCCATGTCAGAACTACCAAAGGTTTTTTTATTTCGAGTCAAACAACGAATTGAATATTTAGCGTCTTGATTATCTGAGGTTTCAATGTTGATCTTTATTAATTGCTTTAGCAATCTACTTCCGATAAAGCCACTGGCACCCGTAATCAGAATTTTGAGATCGTTGTTTTTCCGCTCTGGAGATCGATATTCGTCTGTCAATTTTGAAAATCCTCTTCTATTATTTTGAGTTGGAAATGCCATGGTTCATAATATGAATAAAAAGATTTTTTGATAACCTAGATAGTTTCCTTATATCATATAGTTTTAGGGTATACAAATGCTTTGATATCGGTCATCCTGCCCGACATATAACCTAGCAAAGCGCCATAAATCAAGTGAAATATTAAGGAACCACCTATAACTATTCCATATAATCCATTAAAGCTTGAGGCAACCGAATAAACATACTGATTTGGAGTTATTCCGCTATTAAAATTATCTATCATAGGTTGAATAAGTAGTGATGCAACTGGAACAAAAAACACCGCCCATAATACTACCCCTACAATCATCCCAGTTTTTAGCCCATGCCTAGCACTATAGGGTGACATGCGTTTCCAGAACAAGGATACCTGGCCATATATGTTTCCTGCTATAGTTCCAGTTATGACATGTAGAACAAATCCAATAAGTTGAGCAGTAAAAGGATCGTAATATCCAAGAGAAATCCCTATTACCCCAAAAAAAGAACCAGGTGGTGTTTGAGAGATTAAGTCGATACTAACCAATAATCCAGAGATTCCCCAAGCAGCAATAAAGCCTGCCAAAGAACAATAAAGTATAAACATTTTAGGAGATTCATGAATATTTAATGAACTCATAAAAATAATATTTAATTAAAGATATTTAACCAATTCCCAAATTCTGTGATAGTGCCTAACGGAAAGGATTGTTTAAAAATGATTCTCAAGGATTATTAAAAAATCATTATCAGATAAACGATATAACAACAAAATTCTCAGTCATTCTATTTGAACCTCCAAGTTAGCAACGACCGCCTATATGTATGGTTACTTTGATGTTATTTGATGTACAAAATACCTCGATCATTATCATACAAATACATTAGAAAT
>DASUZI010000189.1:0-3788 GCA_036376955.1 Nitrososphaeraceae archaeon | reverse complement strand
TGTCCTTGCCGTTATCATAGTCTCTGTCCTTGCCGTTATCATAGTCTCTGTCCTTGCCGTTATCATAGTCTCTGTCCTTGCCGTTATCATAGTCTCTGTCATATCCATTTTTCTTCTTGTCACCTGATGCTAGTACATCATCGAGAGGAAACGGTGACACAATGGTAATAACACCTGCCACTAACACTAAAGAAAGAATAAGAGAAGTGATTTTTCCCATTATCATTGATAACACATATCAGTTTAAGTTATTAGATTTTAGATAATTGTTTCCCTGATATTCTTACAAATGATATTTATAATAATTTTTGTAGTCCTTGTAATCTGATAAAAGTTAATAATAATTATTTAATAATAATAAATAGTATATTATTGTTATCATTATCTTAACAAAAAAAAATACTTCCATCGTTTATTAGTTATTATTATAAATCATATATTATTTATTTACATTAATTTAAATTAACTATGATTTTTTATTTATATAAAAGAATAATAAACAGTAAATTTGGCTATGATTTATTAATTTCTTGTTTATAATAAAATAAAAAAAAGGTAACTAAAAATGATTTTGTAGCCTTTTATTGAGTTCTATATTCACTTGGGTATGTTTGATAGTCCTTTGGGTTTTCATAAGTATTATTGTTGGAGTATCCGTTTTCATATCCCTCTTTATCTTCGTATTTGGTAGAATATCCATCTTCATATCCATAATCTATTTCGTTGTTGTTATAGCCGTAATCATAATTGTCTTTAGGAGGATAATCTGGTTTTTTCTGTGATTCAGGGAAGTATATGCTTTTTATATTTTGAACACAACCAAAACTTCCATTCCAATTGTCTGGAGTATCAAATTTGGTAAGGTCTTCTCCGGGTATGCTACAGAATTTAGTTGCTTCAAATGGAACGAAAGCTACGTCATAATAGTTAATTGTACCATTTATTGTATATCCATAGATACCAGGATCGACAACTTGCCTATTATAAAATGTGCCAGGTTGACCAAATACAGCTGTAACAGGTACCTTTAATTCAATATCATCTGCATCTTCAAGACTTTGTGCATTTTGAAAACTCTTTAAACTTTTAAAGTAATATTTATCTGCAGTTATATTGGCTTCTCGAATTGGTAATGTAGTTGCAGTATCTGATATATCTACTTCTAGATTATGTTTTCCATCATGTATACCTGGTAGTTTACCGAAAGCTGGTTCATTAGTATGTCCTAATACTATTGTAATATTATTTGCATGATCCTCTTCTGGCTCTATTACAAGACTTGCATGTGGAAATGCCATAGCTTCATCTATAGAATAAGAACTTCCAGAGATAATAGCGATTCCCGCAAGTATCATCATTAGCATTGCTTGTGAAGACTTTAATACTTTCTTCATATCAAAACATTTCACTACACAGTTAAAAATAGATGGTTACATTTGTCTTGAACATAGAAGTATAAAATAGATAAAGATGAAATTTTATTACAATATTTTATAAAATAAATGACTATTGTGGTATAATAGTAATGTATCGTATTTCTTTTATATTTTAATATCAATGGAAAGATAATGTTACCACAACAAACTCGAATATTAGCACTTATGATGGCAACACTATTGAGTTTAGGATCATTATCATTGATTCCTTTAGATGTATATGCAAGCCATAGCTATGAAGCAGGAGTTCAAGGAGATGCTATACCAGATAATACACATGTCGATTTAAGCCAATTGACTTTACCATCGACAGGGGTACTTCCAGTATACGATGCCAGTCCTAATTTTGTTTCTGGACACTTTTTATTGCGATCTATATGTGTCGATTCAGATCCTGAAGATTCGGAACCACCAAAACCACTAGTTACAGTAATCGCAGGTCACATTGATGAAGAATTAAATCTAACACATGTTGACAAAGTCCCATTATATTATGTTGGGCAGGCATCTACAGCAGGTAGCTGTGTATATCATGCACACATACCTGATCCCCTAGAAGGTGGCTCACCAAGAATTACAGATGTCGATTTGGTAAACTATTCACCTCAACCTATTACGTTTAATCCAGGAGATGCAGTAGACATAAACATTCAGAGAAGTCTTGGAAGTATAGGTGATTATTATGCTGGAGATAGACTATTACCACTTGAATTGTCTGGACTCAATCCAGTTATAGACTTGAATGCAGACCATGAAGAAGCAGCGGAAGAAGAGATGAACGTTCAGCAAACACTAGGCAACCTAGCACAATTTAGGGCGGATGCTGCACAATTACCATTTGAGTTAACAAATGGAAACAACCAGTTGTTAAACATGAATGATGACAATGACAATGACAATGACAATGACAATGACAATGACAATGACAATGACAATGACAATGACAATGAAGAGGAAAATGATGACGAATAAATTATAACCAATCAATCCAACAACAACAATTTTTTTCTTTAAAATTTTTTAGTCAACGTTTAGGATAATTTTTATAAATTTGTTTAGATGAATTTTATGGTCATATAATAATAGTACAAAATATCGTACATTCATCGAAGGTACTACAAATTTATTATATTCAATTAATATAGAGATAGTGAGTGACAAAAAAAGTATATTATAATTGAGAATTACGTTGTTTCATTAGTAATATTGTTGGATCATTTTTTAAAATAGTTTGAAAAATTAATAGATATAAAAGAAAATAACATTTAATATGAAAATTCATACAAAATAATAAATCCAACAAAAATTGTTACGTAGCATATATACAATTGGATCAAATTATTTGTTTATCTACATAATACAAAAATATGAAAAACAATCCTATTCGATATTTGAGGAGAAATAGTTAAGTTTACACAGCCTTTTGTAGATTAAAAAGATAAAGATATATGAATCTATTTTCATATGCAAGTGAAGTGAAAATAAATAAAAAGTACTGTACATTCATCGAATGTACCACAAGATTATTAAATATTCTATAATAAACTAAAACAGACAATTGGTGAAATTATCCGGTTGTTTAGTAGTTTCATTTCATGAGTGATCCCATAAGGGTCACTTTTATTCTATCAATAGAACAATAATCGTAGAATGAATAACCAAAATTAATCTACTGTTACTCTTAGAATTCATTAATCATATCTACATAATTATCAACAATCTTTTCTGTAAAACTACTTGTGTATTTAGATAGTAGGTTTTGCAGTATTAACCTATCCATTCCAATTTCGTAATAGTTGAATTCAATAGATAAACATATTCGGCAATAACCAGTGTAAGGAAGCCCAACATCATGAAAAGTATGCGTCTGGTTCTACATTTGATATAATCCATTATAGAAACAACAGCAAGAAATTGAGATATTATTAGAGCAGTAAAGTGTATTATTATTTCAGTACTATTTATTACTGAATTGTGGCGTTCTGAACATAGGTATGTTTCTTGTTTTTTAGTTAATTTCTTAAATTATAATATCTGTTATTAAGATCATGTGGAATAAGAATAATAAAACTATTTGAATCATTTCTGTATATTTATCCATCCTCTAAATCCACTTTTCCAGATTTTGAAAATCGAAATATGCTATATTCCTAATACTATTTAATAATAAAGTTTTTTTATCTCTTCTATAAAAACATAATTTTTAAATAAGTTTCTAACAATAGATTCTAAATAAAATATAATAGAATTCTACTCGATGTAGAATTCTACCTATTTTTTTCTTAAGTGAATCTGAATGTAGGATAAGATAAACTCACCTAATAAAATTTGTAACCTTTGTTAACACTCCAA
>DASUZI010000188.1:0-4285 GCA_036376955.1 Nitrososphaeraceae archaeon | reverse complement strand
GGCCTTGGGTTCCTGTTATATTATCTCTATCTCTACTATCTCTATCTTTTTTATCGAACTTTTTCGCATCACAGAATTCTACTGAACCTACAAAAAAGCCTTCAAAGGGACCAGTCCTACACTCATATTTCTTATCGTCGGTTGGATATTGGCTATAAAAACCATTATCTTTATAGATATCATATCCTTGAGCCATTGCATTTGAAAGCAAACTAACATTTAATGTAAATGCCGACATTAGCAAAGAGCCTATCAAAAATAGACCAAAGTATAGAATCTTATACATACTAGGATAAAACTTTTAGAATATTTGTAAAATTCTAAACCATGTATAATAATACTACATTACTATATTTTATTAGAGAATAGTTATTGTGTTGTTCATTTGCTTATTTTTATTGGTAAATCATTTCGGAAAAATATTATTAATTTAGTTTTTATAAAACTGATATAGTTTTTTATTTCTCTTTCTTCTATAATAATAAAATTAGATATAATATCAAAAGCTATAATAATTATTTTAGAATAGAAATATTAATTTCTAAAGCCATTGGGAGAATGACTTGTGCATTGGGGTTTAATAACCCATTCTCTCAGGTAGTAGATTCTCCTTTAATTACTGCTATAGGAATAGATAACAATTGGAACAATTCATACTTAATCTAAAATTGTTACTAATACAACATAATTATAATGATACTCAGCTTACAAAATTAACTTGTAGTGTTTTCCGTGGTAGTTTGTTGTAATAATTCTCCAATTTCATTATGTATTTTAAGAAAAAATAATCCTTTATAGGTAGTCTTAAACTTGTTAGTTCCATCAATATATTCTAATAGATTGTTTTCTATCAAAATGGAAAGATACTCGTTTAATTGCACATAACTTAGGAAAGCTGAGTACATAATTTTTGTCTTTGTTGCTCCTCCACTTGCAGAGTCCAGTATATGACTCACTATTTCTGTTCTAGTTCTACTTCCCATATTAGTAGAAATGTGATTTCCTATTTTAATATTAATACCACAAGAGATACTAAAATAACTATACAAAAAACATTCTTCATATTATTTACAAATTAAAATCAGAAAGGTTCTATCAATACATTTTATTAGTTTTTATAATTATAAACTTATTATTAAAATAAATTTGATGAAGTTATAATAAAAATTATATCGAAAAATATGACGTTTATTAGTTATTTTTAATTCCTGTAGTTTTTTGTTGTAAAAATTCTCCTATTTCACGATACATTTTGAGACAGTTTAGTCCTTTTTCAGTAGTCTTGAATGTTTGAGTCCCATTACTATATTCTATTAGATTGTTATCAATCAATATAGAAAGGTATTCCTTTAATTGCGCATAACTTAGAAAAGCTGAGTACATAATTTTTGTCTTGGTTGCTCCTCCATTCGTAGCGTCCAGTATATTCCCCAGTATTTCCGTTCTACTTCTATATTTCATATTGTTATTATAGAAATTTAATTATTTTAGGTTAATTCTAAATACAAATATAAGATAATTATAGTAAAAAAAATCCACACATTATTTGTAGATTAAAATTAGTATGATTCTTTCACTACATATTATCTAGCTATTATTATTAGAATCTTATTTTTAGAAATATCACCGTCTTGATGTCTATAGAAATACCTCAGGGAGAGAGTAATATGGATAGCATGTAGAGATAGTGATATCATGTATTTAGCTACTATTATTAGAATCTTATTTTATTTTAAACAGTTTTTTTTAAATAAACTATAAATGAAAATTGTGTAATCTGATAAAAAAAGAAATTATGGTGGGTATCCTGTTTGATTTCTCCATTATAAAATATCCTCAATAAAGGAATGAAAGCTCTAACAAAATATCAACAATAATTCCCAAATCAAAATAGTATTGTTTACTGCATATGATAATATAACAAATAATACAAATAATCATTATAGTAGCAGGATAAATAATAATAAATAAAATAAAAATGAAACTATATCAAAAGATAACATTAATTACTACAATTCTTAGTCTTATTGTTCCTTTATCGGTGATTTTTGTCTACTTTTATATTGATTCCCTAATGGAAATTCCAATTTTAGGAGTTTTCTTAGCTGATGCAGTACTTATTTCTGTCGAAATAATTGCCATTAAGCTGATAGGTCTTTTTATTGTCTTTTGTATAAAAAATACAAAAGTAGTTGGATTAGCACTAATTTTATGCGGAGTAATTCTAATACTAACTATACAGCTATGGGGTATTCCAGGATTTGTAGTGTATATAGTATCTGGGATTATGGCATTAAAAGAAAAACACTACTAACTATTCTAATGCCTAAAACCTTCATTATAGTTACCAGACTATTAAAAAGAATAAGTATGTTTACCATAAGTTACTCTAATACTCTAACTCTTAATTAGTCAATAAAAGTAGTTTGAGAATATTTATTTTTATTTTGATTATAAAAGGAGAAATCAGTTAACTATAATATTTTGTAATTTGATTAAAAAAGAATAACAAATGACCCATATATCTTTCCCCTATTTATTTGGCAAATTAGTCAATTTAAGAGAACTTTCAATGAATGATGCTATAACTATAGTAAGTCTTATGAATTATGAAATAGCTAAATATCTTTATGAAGTTCCATATTCCTACAAAATAGATGATGCTTTGAATTTTATTAAATCAAGTTATGACAATTTTAAGTTACAAAAAACAATAACATTTGCTATAGACTACAAAACCAAATTACAATCATTTCAGTTACTATCTGGCACTATTGGTATTAAAGATATTGATTATTTTAACAAAAAAGCAAAAATAGGATATTGGATTGGTAAACAATATCAAGGGGAAGGTATAGCAACAGAATGTGTTAAACTAGTTGTTCATTATGCATTTAATGATTTAAAATTAGAAGAAATTACAGCTTATGTTTTTCCCGATAACAATTCATCTATCAGAGTTTTGGAAAAAAATGGATTTGAAAAGACAAAAGAGGTAAACGAATATCACCCTCTCTCAAATAGATATAAAAATTCTTTAGTTTATATAATAAAAAACAAGATGAGCATAAGTTCATAATTAGTAACATCCATAGAGGTTCTAAAAGAGGAGTTCAATGTAGAAATACTATAACTTGTATTTAGATTTTATTATTAAGAACTTATTATTTAAATTATTATTGTTCTAATACTTTATACCATGTATTATTTGAATTTGAGTTTAAGAATTATGATTAATCAATTAATAGTAAATCATAAAAAAGTACATGGAAGAAAATCAAAAGTTTCCGAATATGGTAATCCTGAATTTAATATAGACAGTCTAAGAGGATAAAAATAGAAGAAAATGATGAATAATATTCAAAGTGTGTTGTATTCAAAAACCTCGATAGATTAATAGCATTTGTGAGAATGTCTAGTCGGGTAGCGAGGCATTTTTGCCTCTATTTTGTTTTAGATCGTTATTTGGTAAGGCTGTGTTAAGTTAACGTTCTAGATTTAGCTGTGAAGGCTCTATTTCTGATAGTATGCAATTTCGATTTGAGAGAAATAGAACATCTACAATTATAGTAATGTATTCTTTGTATTTTTACTTTCTTGGGTTTGAGCTTAAGAAATACATCCAAGGCATTAGTCATCTTCAAGGACAATAAAAGAAGTCATGTTTCTGTCTGGAAAATGGATTCAGAGGTTTGGTCCTTTGTACGTCTACATGAGGAAAAGAGTTTCTGCTTTTATAATACATGAAACTGCTATTAAGATTGGTAGTCAACACTTCTGGTTATGGATTTGAATAGAACCAGTGTCCAGTTCTGTGCTGGGAATTTATATCTCAGAAGAGAAATATGCTTGTTTGCTGAAAAATTCATTCGATTTTTAGTCAATAAATATGGAAAACATATAGTTTACACAGATGGTGGAAGCTGGTATCCAGAAACATGTAATGTATTAGGATTGAAACATTATATACATTCTTCAAAAGAGAAAAGTCTGATAGAACGAGTCAATCAGTATTTCAAAGACAGAACTGAATTGTTTGATAATTACTATCAGTGTGTTAAAATGAATGTAATCTATTTCTTGTATACAACTGGATACAATTCTTTGTTTCTAACTATAATTATACAACATTTTGAGAATTATTCCTTTAATGAATTGAATGATAGAGGTGAATATATCTTAAGTTAATAGAGCCGATATAAGCAAAATTATAATTATATCACCTATATTTAGGTAAGGGACCCACATTCAATTAAAATGTAGGGCGGTATGGGAGGTGGTTATA
>DASUZI010000187.1:0-2540 GCA_036376955.1 Nitrososphaeraceae archaeon | reverse complement strand
ATCGGATAAATCCTTCTGTTATTGATTTCTTTTTTTTATATTTATTATTGTTATTGTTGTTATCTATAACCATTATCACTGGGTCATAAATAATTAATGATATATTTTATATGAGTATTAGGACTAATTTCTATCTGTTTTTGTCCAAAAAGATCTCTTAGAATATCATTCGTTTTAATTTCTAATTTTAAATTTCTATGATATTTTTAAACAATATTCAATTTAAATTCCCATTATGGTTAAAGTTATAGTAAATTATTTTTGTTCTTATATGATAATAAATTTATGAAAATCAATACTTGTTTTATTTTTTGGATTATTTTGTTAATCTATAAATAAGTAAAAATATGTCATATCTATGTCTTAAAGATGATAATAATCAAATATCTACCAATACAATAAGCAGTACCTTCTAGGCCAAAATTAACATCAGTATATTTCCTTTTTCGAATCTTAATAGCAGATCAGTAAATAAACAACAAACTATCCAACAATCATATTTTATTTGCTATTAATATATCTTTCTAATTTCTCTACTGTTATGATGATATATATCAGAATATGTTATATATTAGATATGTCATATTCTCTATTTTGTTTTTCGATTTTCATCGGTTTTAAACAATGATCGTCTTCTCCATTTTATATTGCGTAATGCATTAACTTTTGTTGTTGAAGCGATACTAGATTTTATTACTGGTATATCAGAAGATGAATGCGGAATAATCGATATTTTTTCAAGAGATGGAATTTTGGAACGAATTGCCATTTGAATCCTTAGTGATAACATGTCTATATCCGATAATTGTTCTTCTCCACTGAATTCTATATGAATTTCTGCTTGATCAACCATACCTGCAGAACGCAGTAATACATTTTGAACATTTAACATTTCATCACCGAACTGTTCAGAAATTATCTTCTTTATCATATCTGTTAATTCAGGATTTTGCCATGAATCTACAAGTATAAGAGATGATCTTTTCAATGATATATAAGATACTGAGAATATATAGCATGCAATTATCATACCTCCAATAGCATCCATTTGTGCAAATCCAAACTGAGTTGCTACAAGTATACTAAAGAAACCTATAACGGAAGCAGATCCATCTTTTATTGAATTCCTAGCATCAGTTTTAAGTGAAAGAAGATTGTATTTATTTGCAATCTTTCGCATCTGAAATGCTCTATGTAACGATAAAGCACTAGCACCAGCCAATACAATCATTACCAAAAATGGTTGTTTTATCTCATGAGGATGCAGTAATGATTGATAAGAATTATAGAAGATTACTATTCCTATTACTACCATACCTATTGCAGCCAACAAAGCAGCAAAACTCTCTACCTTGTGATATCCAAAATGGAATTTTTTATCAGGAGGTCTATGAGCAATTCTAAGCCCAAGTAATACAATAAATGAAATCATGGCATCAGATACAGAGTCAATTCCGTCAGCAGTAGCTACTACACTACCACTCAGATATCCTGTTATTATCTCTACAATTCCTATAGCAAGAAGAGTTACGACAGATATTTTTGCTATCCTTTTACCTGCAATAATTCCTTCCCGAACTAAGTTAGAAGAAGATGAAGATGTGGCTGAATTGCTAGAATTATTACTATTACTATTACTATTACTGGTAGCAGCAGTAGTCGTAGTAGAATCTTTATTAGTATTAGAAGACGAGGAAGAAGACGACGATGAGGAGAAAGAAGAAGGTTCTTTAGATGAATCATCCAATTTTATAATATTAGTATATAATGATGATTGTCTGTATTTAAAGTATATCTTTGAACTTTTATAAATTATCAAAAAAGATTAGTTATGTGTAAATTTGGTAGTCCATTTTGTATTGTACAATATTATTCAAAGGAATTAAATTAAGTATTTCTTATCGAAAACCTAATAACACATAGTATCTTATTGAACTATGATTTAAGAATTTTCCTTCTAATATATTGAATAACTTGAATAAATAGAAATTCTTTAGACTAATTATATCTCATTAATAATTATATATCTAAAAAGATACTTAAAATATTATAGTGTTCCATTTGGTTCATCATAAAATTTAATCAAAATATAGATTATTAAAATTATGTTTCATTTTACTAGTGTTATATACTCGATTTTTTGAAAAATTTTGGTTAAAGGTGCATTATGTCTAAACTTTGAAGAAATAATTTACAATGAAACTGCTAAAATATATTTTTTGGATTAAATTTTATTATATTATTTTCAAATCTATATATAAAAATATTTATAAATAAACTTTGAAATTTTGTGTATTTAATTTATTTATTAACGGAAGGAATATTTTGTGTTGTTATGGGTTTGGCATGATCTTCTGCTGTACATCCAATTATTTTGTCGTCTTCATCTGTATTGAAGTCTATTACAATATCGAATTGGTCGCAGTTAAAAGTATCTCCACCTTGGCCACCATTTAGCTTATCTGATCCCTCGCCACCATCTAGTGTATCATTTCCCTTTCCTCCATCGAGCTCATCATCTCCCCTACCACCATATAATT
>DASUZI010000186.1:0-2379 GCA_036376955.1 Nitrososphaeraceae archaeon | reverse complement strand
ATTTCTATTCTTTTCCATTCTTGTTTTTTATATGCTAAATCATTATATAAATAAGAGTAAACAAAGTTAACATTAACATAATTTATATGTAGTAACAAAGTTTAAACATAATGATATATCTTATTTTCTATTCATTTATAGAAGTGAATCAATTTTTGTATCCAACACAAGGACACAGCCATTATTATTATAATCAATTCAAACTTAAATTATACAAACCTTAACATATGAGCAAATAATAAAAAAAATTGCCAAGTTGTTATATTAAACTAAATTATGATTATTTTGTAGTAATAGATTAACTTCTTTTTCAGATGATCCAGAATCTAGATTATACAATCAAAGGTTCTTGTTAGAAGATGATAAAATGTAGATATGAAATAAAGAACAACTAACCTTCATTGTAACATAAGCTATTAGGAAGATATGATAAATTGGAGTAGTAAATTTATAGTGTTAATTATGCTCTTCATAATAATAAAAAATGAATAGATTTAATAAATTTTATATTTAGATAATTCATTGTTAGATATGTTTAAAAAAACTTCACTTCCATTATAAAGATCAATGAATTGTGTTGGGAATTTAAAAATTCTTTTTCCTTGTACAGTAATATAGGTATTATCAACTGCTATTACATTGCCTAAATCACTTCCATCATTTGTTCGAACACCTTTACGAACTAACCGATCCAAATCATGTATTGAGGACATTTTCCTACAATATTGTATACATTTAAAATTATATAATTATTAGGTAACGACGTTAACCTATTCCCACTCATGGCTAAGATTTTATATTATTATATATCATGATTAAAATTAGAACAATTGTTGAATTATTTTACCACGACCAATTTATTTACTTATTGCTTAGGCTTAATTTATTAACTCCTACACAATATAATTTAATGAATTAACATAATTATATGATTTTTATAACTAAATTAGAAGACATTTTAAATCATGAAAGCATCCAAAATCATAAAACCTAAAGAGTCCTTACAAGGACAACAGATTAAAACTCCAGTTCCCAGTGGTTCTCAGGTTCTATTTATGTTAAATCGTCAGAAGGGTTTTGTTAACCTTATGTATAAAGTAGAGATAATCAAAATTATCTCTATGTTCAATTTTAATATATTTCTTTATTTATTAACATAAATTTGGCTGAACGTAATAGAACTTATCATCTATTTAGAAATCAATAATAATCAGCCAAAGTTTGTTATATTATATGAACTGAAATATTTATAAATTTATAAGGTTCTACAAAAGGATCAATTTATTGTTATTAACAATTATCATTTTAGGATATATCATGATTTATTTTCCTGATCTAATTTTTAAATTGTTAAAGTTTCTAATAATATTACTCTATGCAAACTTTATCCTAATAATACACATTTCCAATTTCTAGATATCTTTAATATATTAGAAATTATTATACGAATATTGATTAATGATCCCACTCATATAGAACCTCACATCAAAGAGAGTAATTATATCCGTGATATTGTATTCGGATTTGGAGATGGTATAAACACCTCTCTGGGAATTGTTGCTGGAGTAGGAGGTGCTTTAATAACCGCTGATGTTGTTATTCTTGCTGCATTAATAGGAATGTTCACAGGCGCAAAAGCAATGGCAGTCCAGAATTATCTCGCAGTGAAGTCGCAACGAGAAATATTAGAATCAGAAATAAAACGTGAAGAGTTTGAGATAAAAAATATGCCAAATGAAGAAAGAAAGGAAATTGAAAATATATACCGTGCCAAAGGATTTGAGGGAGATCAGCTTGATAATATTGTAGAGAAAATAACCTCAAACAAAGATGTCTGGCTAAAGACTATGTTGACTGAAGAATTGGGACTTAATTTGGACATACTTGGTAGTCCATTGAAAGGTGCATTAGTGATGTTTGTTGCTTTCCTCTTTGGTGGTATTCTACCTATTCTCCCTTATTTTGTAGTCAAAGCTGGAGTTATATCTTCAACAACTGCTATTGGAATAGCTATTATCATTAGTGTTTTTTCTTCTTTCATAGTGGGGGCAATAAAGGCTCGTATGGCAAAGAAAAATTGGATCAAGGGAGGAATAGAAATGGCTGGACTCGGAACAGGTATTGCATTAGTAGGTTACGGTATAGGATCCGAACTTGCAAATATAGGAATCGTAAATGTCGAATAAATACCAAGTAGTAATTAATTTCAATTGATTTAATACTTAGGTATGAATCCAGGAAGTCAGAGAGAATAGAATAAATATTATTCCCCCAGATCTAGAATATAACTTGGTTCTATGATTTTCTATCATACAAGTCTATTTAAAATATTAAAGTTATTTTAGATTTTTAAAATAATGAGAATAATTTAATATGTTC
>DASUZI010000185.1:0-3379 GCA_036376955.1 Nitrososphaeraceae archaeon | reverse complement strand
TCTCATTATCATTCTCATTCTCATTATCATTCTCATTATCATTATCATTATCATTATCATTATCATTATCATTATCATTATCATTATCATTATCATTATCATTATCATTATCATTATCATTATCATTATCATTATCATTCTCATTCTCATCATTATCCTTAGAGCCTTTCTCATTGTCTACTTTGGCAAATGCGTGTTGTTCCATAAAAAAATAATTTAGCTGTACATTCATACAAATTAAAATTAATAATGAAAGAAGGGAAATTTTACAAATAAAGTATTTCAATTGATTTATTGATATTAAAAAAATTTTTATTTTAATTTTTTTTATGAATGTTCTAATAAAATTATATGATTGTTATATATTAAAGAATAATATTAAAAATCCAAATAGAACTTTGTAAGAGTGAGTTTGATAAATAAAATAAAAACTCTAGTATCTGGACGTTTAAAATTACAATACTTATTCAATTGAAAAATTAACAGATAATGCAAAGAGTATTAGATAGGTTATTTAATTTATATGGAAATTGTAATTTGTAACTTTATCAAAATACAAGTTGTGATAGTTCAATATAACCTTCATATTTTAAATAGCAATTGACGATGTTAATTTTTTTAATGTGCCTGATATTTTGATGGTCGTTAATGGGGGAAAAGTTAGAGATAGAGAAGATAACACTTTCTCAATACTTTCTAAATTGCATTTCAGGATGATATAATGCGGGCTGTCAAACTTATTTTTTGAAATAATGTAGATACTTGCTTTTTCTAATTCAATGGATCCAAAGAGTTCATAAAAACGCTTTTTTATACCGCTAATCAAATTATATCTATCTTTATTAATTGTATCGTTAGAAAGTTCGATCGTTTCATCATTTACATATAATAATATATAGCGTCGCTTATCTTTTCTACGAAGTACCAAAATAAACACCACTTTTGATATCAATCCATTTTCCTAAATCCGTCCAATATGTGTTAGGATCTATATCACATATTCCAAGAAATGCGTCAAATGTTTTGCCTGAAATTGTTTCATTATTCAGTTCAGCTCCGCTAGAAATTATTAATTGATTATCATTTAATTTACAAAACTTGTTAATCTCTTTAATAGATTTTATCCATTTTCCCACATCAGAAGAGGTACTATTTCGGATATCTTTTATTTTTATTTCAATTCCTATATTGATTCGGTTCAGTTTTTTTAATTGCTTTATGATTGATTTATAGTTATTCAATTGTGTCAAGTAAAAAATATCGAAAACAGGAAGTTTTGAGGTAATTATACTTTCTGAATCTGAAATTACTATAAGATATTTAAAGAAAGGAGATTTTTTCGGCTTACTTTTAAGTCGTAAGACTAGATTGTCGTTAAATCCAGAATTTTCTTCATTATCTTTAAAATATTCATTTGAAGTATCTCTTCCAATAATATCTAAATGAAGGATTTTTCTCCATTTTAGACTCTCTTTAAATGGGAGATTGAAACATAAATCTATTTTTCTAACGATAGGATTAACCTCCTATATAAAAAATAAATTTCATTTTCAACATTACCCCTTTTTTTGTTTTGTATTATTCGGTTTTTATTAATTTTAAATTTAATTTTAATACCCTCAGTTTCGGATATAGAAACTTTATTCTTACACAACTTTTGTTTATCCAATCTCAAATAGAAATTACCCTTTTCATCAATATGTTTATCTAGAGCAGTAATTAAATATTCTTTTTCAGTAAATGACAATGATTTCAGAATTTTTTCTAGGAGGGTTTGAGCGTCTTTATTATTTATTTCAGCAGTCAACCTTACTATTTTGTTTCCCCAATGACCTTCGTATTGAATTTCTTCGAATTTCATCTGAAGAGGGAGCTCAAGTGTTGATATAACAGAACGAATTATTCTCATTTTATCCTCGGTAGCATGTACTACTATATCGATAAAAGAATTCAAAAATTCTAAAACCACAGGTTGTTTAGTGTATTTCAATTTATTTAGATTGATATGTTTTCTAGCTTTAATTTATCTATTTAATACAAATAAGTAAAAATACTATTAAGGATAAGAAGCAAATAGATTCATTTAAAGAAATAAGAGTTTTGAAAATTTTTATGCAGTTATTGTAGGAGGTGTCTCTATTTGTTTGGCTTCAAATATTGAACGCGACTCAGGAGTGGATATCAATTTCGATTTTTTGATACCAAGATGCCTAATAAAGGCTATTTTCTTTGATTCAACTAATAATTCCTTGCTTAATCCTCCTAATGTAACTTCCTGGATAAACTGGTCAAGGCCTAGTTGGATTATCTTCTCAGATAACATCTTGTCTATTAATAATCGAATCTCATGCTTCGCGGAGGTATTAACTCTTCTTTGAGTAAACGTCACAATTGACATTCGAAACGTATAACCATCTGTTGTAGTATAATTTTTAATGAATGTTATCATGGAACTACCCCGCCTAACGAGACTACGTAAATACTCTTTTGCATATTCATGACCTACAAAAATTGTGCTAGCAGAAGCTGTAGAGGGTTTATCGATTTGGAGAAATACTTTGATTTGGTGTTGATTCGGATCCTGTTTATAAATATCATATAACGTATTCTCGATAACTCTTCCTTTTGAATTTTCTATGTCAGTAATTGGAAGATAATTAATAGGGTTACCACCAAAAGCCGATGGAGCATTCACTATAATCCACTTTTTATCTTTCCATTTATCACGAACACGACCTCTTTTTGATCCTTTTGCCATTAGATTCCGACCTGAAAAAGTATATTAATTAGTTATATAAGTTTATGGCACTATAGTAGATATAATTTTAAGTAAGAAAAATGGGTGTCTTAGTTAAACAACTAATATTAATATTAGAAAATATATTATAAAATAAATAATATCTTTTATAGAATCTCGTATGGAATCAAAAATCTATTAGAAATACAACATTCATAGATCTATTATAATGCTTCACACCGTAGATATATTATAGCTTTGAAATTTGGTTAATGCACAAGTCTGAAGTAAAAGCAGTTTTTCTAGCTGTTTTATTAATCGCTGGAACCATTACAATTGGGATACATTTTGATGATGCACAGGCATCTAGCGATAGAAAGGATCAAAAAGATAAAAAAGATCGAGATCACGATAAAAGAGACAAGAAAGATTCTCGAGATCACGATGATAAGAAAGATAAAAAGAAATACAAAGAAAATAATGATAACGACAGAAAATCATATGAGATGTATCAGAGAGCTCCATATATGAAAGATCCATACGCTAAAGATCCATACGCTAAAGATCCATACGCTAAAGATCCATACGCTAAAGATCCATACGCTAAAGATCCATACGCTAAAGATCCATACGCTAAAGATC
>DASUZI010000184.1:0-2320 GCA_036376955.1 Nitrososphaeraceae archaeon | reverse complement strand
TATGTCTTTAAATAGAAATTATCGCCTAATTATATGCTTAAATTACTTTATAATGAAAAAAAGCTTGTTGCTAAAAATATTTTGTTAGGTCGTTAGTTGATAAACATGGAAACCATTATCTTGTTAAGAAATGGTTGGTTATAAATAATAATGGAAATCTTTTGACATAGTTGATTTAGAATGCTATTTACTTTGACCATTGTAGAAAATTTTAATGGTAAGAGAGAACTAATAATATTCTGGGAGAGATTGAGTTATCCATCCATACATCTAGAATGTAAATAATCTCATGTATACCTGCTTTGATACATTTATTAATTCCGTATAATGATTATCAAGCTATAACAAATAAGTATGTCTAGTTAAAGATAGAGAGGTGAAATTATCTTAAATTAAGAACTAATATTTGATAATAATTTCTATTGGATTAGTAAAATTTTATAAAGATTTTAAATATGCTCGTGAGATAATTTTTGCTAATTTAATTGGTTCTGGAACAGAGCCCTGGATTAAAAACGAATTTAAAAGTTTAACTGCATCTTCAAGGCTAATACCCCATGTTCTTATCAAAAGAACTTTATTAGTTTTGAGTAATATTGGTTCTCTTTTGCCGAGTTTTTTTATTATGGATAGTCTAATTTTATAAGTGTCTGGAAAATGTGTTTTAATAATATCATCTATCCCTTGAGAATTCTTAAAGGTTATTACAATAACAGGAATACCTAGAGTACTATAGATTATTTCTCCATCTACTATATTAAACATACTTATTATCATTCCGTCTAATAAAAGAAAACCAATATCATTTCTATGTAAATTTTTAAACATAGCTATAATATTTTGAGTAGCATCACTTCCTCTGATTGTTGCTTTGCCAAATATTACACCATCAATAACGAAATCTTTTCTCATTACAACACCTGTCAAAATAGAATTTGATTTTTCTTTTTTAAAGCTCTCTGCAATGGCTAAAACTCGAATACCTTTTTTGTTAATATTCAAATCTCAATTACACTATAATATTTTATTTAAACTATATATTATTAATTAGTTTTATTTAAATAACTAATTAATAAATGAACGATATTAATTTGGAAATGATAATTTAGTTAATTACCCAGTTTTTTAATAGATTTCAACATCTCTTGCTTTTAAATATAAATTAATACCTAATATTTAAAAAAATTAATTCAATACTATAGCAATATTATATATTTATTATTATAGAATAATTAATTGTAATATTATAGGAAAATGAGTATTTTTTTATGTGATTAAGTATTATTTTTAATAGTGATTGTACGATACATATTAAAAAAAAGAAATAAACTTAAATTCACCAAGAAATTTGATCTTATTAAAACATGAGACAATAATTATTATCAATATATACTTTACAGTCAACGTTTTAATAAGGATGAATATTAAGTGATTTTATGGAAGGAATTCAAAAATTAAAATGTAGTTCATGTGGTACAACATTCATGTCGGAAACTGGAATGGCAAAATGTCCATCATGCATAGAAAAAGAGAGTCATGGAGCAGGAAATATGGGAGGTTGTGGCTGCGGCCATCAACACTAATTTTTATTCATAAAAAACAGAAACAGAGCTCTATTTAGTTTACGTTTTTACGATTTCATTTATCAATTTTTTATTATAAGTAAAAACTTCAATATAGACTTAATATCGATATAGAAAATAAAATAGAAATAGGTTCTTATTTTGAAATAGTTCTGAATTTATTAGAGTTTAATAATCACGAAAGTAATTATGTTGCTTATTTATTGATTATATAAATCTCTATATTGTATTTATTGATCGATTAAATAGGATAAAAAAATTAATCATCTATTCTAATTTAATTGTTTAAATAAATGATAAAATTTTAAAAATTAATTTGGATCGGGATCTAGTAAGTTCTGTTTTTCCCTTATCATTTTAATTTTATCTAAATAACCACCATTTTTATTTGCTTCCATTAATTTTTCCATTTCTTTAGCCTTCATTACTAACCCGTAATATTCTTTAACATGTTCTATTGTTGTTTTATAATGTCTAAAATTTGTCGAGGCAGTAGCATCAGAAATAAGAATAACATCATAACCTCTATTAAAACCATCTCTCAAGGAGGTTTCTACACAAATTGACGTATCTATTCCACAAAAGATAAGAGTATTTACTTGTAAACTGTTTAACCATACTTCGGTTTCAGTGTCTTGAAATGCAGAATCTCTCCTTTTAATAACTACATGATCTTTATTAGTAGGTTTTACTTCATCAACTATCTTGGCGTCCCATGTCCCTCTTACACAAATAGG
>DASUZI010000183.1:0-9195 GCA_036376955.1 Nitrososphaeraceae archaeon | reverse complement strand
AACTTCTCCATACTCAATTAATTTAGTTAATATGTCAATTATAAGATAAACTCTATCTCTTTGCAATATTTATAAACCTTGTATATATCATATTTCGAATATTAGAATGATAATAATATTTTAACTTTAATGTGAATTATAATGACTTTGTTTTCTAATAGATGTTTATTTAAGAAATACGAATTTAAACTGAAATTTATCGATGAGATCACTTCTATATCTATCAACTGTAATAAGAAATGTAGAAATTATTCCTTCTATTGATACAAGAAACACCATCATATATGATAGATCATACGGTATCAAAGTTGTATGGAGGGGGAAACAAAAGTAAAAGACTAATAGAAATATTTTATAGTATTATGATTACTAAATTAATGAATTATAATTATTGAAAATAAAATTACGAAAATTATATTAATTATCACATATCATGTTCCTCAGAGCGCTGATATACAATAATATAGTACAAGCTTGAAGAAGAAAACAAAAAATAGAACACGAGATAATTATTATTATCAATTTATGAAATCGATGCCTATTGATATTATGATAAAATTCTTTACCTTACCTGTTATTCTTATTGTGATTAATACTAATAATTATTACTGACAGGGTAAATTATACAGAAAGAAGAAATTAATTTTTATAACTCAGTATGCATTCAAGATATATTTTATACTATTAGATAAAAAAGTTCTAGGAATTAGATACGTAAACAAAGAATGTAATATATAAATTGAAATATAATTAAAAACCCCCTTCTGTAAATTATTATTGTATATCTAATGGAGGAAAATGTGGGATTACAAATTTTCCTAATTCTTCTAATACATCATCTGCATGGCGTTTACTATATTTTAGATTAAAAAAAACATGATTTACTCCAATGTCTTTTAGATCATTCAAATGTTTTATCAATTTGTTTCTTCCCAATCGATATCCTAAATGAATGCGATCAGGATGTGTATCAGGATCTTTAGTCAAGTCTATTTATAAAGACTGGGCAAAGGGTTTAAAGTCATTTCCAGTTTTCCGAACTACCTTTTTCCAATTAGTCACAATATGTTGTTGTAAAAGGGTATCTCTTGGATACATCAACCATCCGTCTGAATTTTCAGCAATCCAGTCAATAGTTTGCCTACTGTATCCTGTAACAAATAATGGGAGATTTTGAGATGTAGGTTTTGGTAAAAGATCGCCTTCACCAGTCAAAGATCCAAACATTGATTCGTATCTTGGAAAATTTTCAGAAAGCAGACGATGAAAATCATAAACAGATTCTCTAAAAAGTATAGATCTTTGCTCAAAATCTCTTCCATATGCAGGATACTCAATAGGTCTATCCCCCGTTGCTATTCCTAATATTAGTCGACCATTGCTTAATTGATCAATTGAAGCCGCTCCCTTTGCCAAGTCAATTGGATGTCTTAATGGAAAAATAATAGCTGCAGTACCTAATGCAATGTTTTTTGTTTGTCCAGCAATATATCCAAGATAGGTCCATGGATCATATACTTGTCCAACATCTCCAAATTTAGAATCATATAAAGGGACGTCACGAAACCATAATCCTGAGAATTCTAGTTCTTCAGCACGTTGAGCTAACTCCACTTGTCCTTTCATTTTTGGAATCGACCCTTCGTAAGCTTCAATAGCAAATAATATGCCTAATGTTAGATGATTTGGTTTAAACATTAAGTTGTAAGCTCTATTAAAATAGGACATTGTATTATAATAATTAAATAAGTTATAAAAATACACATTAACTAAATCCTTTCTTACCGTAAAAAGATACATAATATTCTCACAGTAATTATTCAAATTCTTTATTTATTATAACTGTATTAAAATTGCATCTAATTAAAATATTTAAGTAATTTATGAGCTAAAAGCGATTAGAAAAATTATAAATGATGATTGTAAATAGTTGAGCCATTAGAACGTTCTTCTCTCGTCTTATTCATATTAGATTTGTCACCACCAATGAAAATTCATAGGTTGCTGAAACAGTTAAAATTTTACAACCTAAATGTCGAGATTATTCTAGTTACAACACTTCAAATGGAAAATATATTTGAATTGTAACAGAAAGTGATATTTTAGAAAAGGTTGGAATGAAACTAAGGATTATGATTTAGTATTTTCTCATCAATCATGTGCTCCCTACTAATAACACTACCTAGTTCATCTACAGTAAGACATGTTATTCAATTAATACGTGTTCACAAAATAAAGCATCTAGTTGTTACTGATAGTACGAATAATGATGAAGGGAAATAATTAATGGTACAGTAAAACAGCAATACCTTGCAGCAGAAAATTGTATAGCAGTTATTGAGAAAATCTTTATATGTTCCAGGAAAATTATAAGAGAATATTATAAACCCTATTTTCCAAATGTAGTATTAGTTGTTATTTATAATTTTGAATAAATTAGGAAGAATTTAAGTAATGTTATGTTTAGTAAATGAACGACCAAATATTACTACTGACATCAGTTCATGGAATGAAATATTTTTGTTTGTACCATATAATGATTATTTTTTACCTCGAATTAACATATCAAAATTTTCTTGATATCAATCTAGAATATAGTTTATTTGTTTAAAAATATCAATCCACATTGACCATGTTAATTTTCCTGTATTCGTATTTTGTCTACTAGGATGATATGAAGTGATTAATATTTTATTACTATTAAGAAGATGATAAATCAATCCATGTTTAAATTTGACTCTTTTTATTTTATAAATTTTACAAAATTCATCAAAAGCTAATTTTCCTAATGTTAAAAATATTTTAGTAGTTTTATCTAATAGTTTTAATTCGCTGGTTAAATATTCATTACAATTACTAATTTCTACTAATAATGGTTTATTTTTTGGTGGAGCACATTTTACCGCAGAAGTTATATAAACATTATTTAATACTAACCCGTCATTTTTATCTTTACTAAAAGGTTGATTACAGAAATTATATTCATGTAATGCCTTTATAAGCCAATCTCCAGAACTATCTCCAGTAAACATTCTTCCTGTTCTATTTCCTCCATGTGCAGCGGGAGCTAGACCTATTATGACTAGCTTAGCATTTATATCTCCAAAACCACATACAGGTTTAGACCAATAGCTTGCATTTTCAAATCTTCTAACTTTTTTGGCTCCCACATTTTTGATGTATTCTACTAATCTTATACATTTACTACATTTTATAATACTTTGATTTAGAAGAATTAAATTTAAGGTAGAATCCTGACACAATAGAAATACAACATCTTTATCAAATATAATATAATGTTATGACAGACATCACTACTATTCTTCTTTTGCCATATTTTATATGGACAGAAATTTTTAACTCTTAGTGTATCACTCAAAATCAAAAAAAAGGAATTAGTAAATAAACGAAAGATTAAATTTTTGAAAAAGATAACTAGAACAGATAGTAAACTGGCAGCTTGAAAGCATTTATGAGAATTTTCCATTACCATATTAATTTAAAACCTCTTTAACCCTTCCTACTATACCACTCTCTAAAATAACCTTAATTCCATATGGATGGGTAGCTGACGATGTTAAGATTTTCTTTACTATTCCATCGGTCAATTTGCCATTCTTTTGATTTTCTTTTTCTATTATTTTAACAATAGAACCTAGTTTTATATCCTTCCTCTTTATATTATTCAAAATCTTTTTTATAATCGTTATGAGAAATATTATTTTATAAACTTTTGCGGATTCATTTTTGAATTAATTGACTATTTCAATAGTATAACAAAAATAATGACATTCAATGTAGTTTTGATTACTATAACATAAATAGCTATTCATTTATTTTACTTTTTATGAAGTATTTGTTAAATGGATCAGATATTAAAGTTCATATTATATATAACTAATATTAACCAAAGGCTGATTGACTTAGAACAAGTCTTATTAGATATATAACATTCTTTAACTATTTTCCATTGTTTACATTCATTATTATTTTTCTTCTAATCATCTACTATTTATTTAATCATATCTTCGTTGGCTTCTAGATAATATGAAATTTCATATCCAATAATCTCATTATTATTCAATTAAGATACCAGCTTTAAACATATTTTGAACAATAGATATAACCCTCAGATTCGTATAATTTGGGAGATTATTAATTCAAGTTCTGGGGATAATATTAATTAAATTGGTTGAAGTATATATAATATGAAAATTTTTGCTAATAGATCAGATAGAGAAAATTTTATCTTTCTTATTGGTTTGATAGTAATTATTATTGGCATACTAGCATTACTACTTGCTTATGTTTTCTTTCCAATCCGATCTTCTAACATAAATATAGAACAGACATCAGTTCCCGAAATTTTGCTATGGAAAATCTATCCAATCATATATTAATTCAGACAAAATTATCAATTCTAAAAATTTGACAAAACTATCCTTCTTAACGGATAACTTTACCATAAATTAAAGTCAAATATCATTCATTTTGTAATATTGAAAACATCACATAGTAAAGTATTATAATTATAGAGATAAAGAAATAATATCAAACAAAAAAAGAAAAAAACCAATCCGGTAAATAAAGTAAGTGAAGAAGATATTGATTTCTTTCTAGATGTGTTAGAAAAATCCAATGATTATATTAAAATTAGAAATTTACAAAAAATTATGGGAGGAAAATTTAGCTCCACTCAAATTAACACTATTTTCAAATATCTAGAGAGATCAAAATTGATTGAAACCGACCTTGACGGAAATATAATCTGGATTAAGAAGAAAAAAATAGATGAGCATCAGACTCTTGGTGATATAATTAACCTTAATGAACAAGTTAAAAACCTTCTGAAAGATAACACAGACATTTCACAGAAATAAATAATCTATTTTACTTTCTTTATTAATGCCTACAAATTAAAATCTTTAACATATAGTTTCGATGAGAGTATTTGATCTTTGAACATCAAATCTCAAAAAGATTTGTTGTTATAAAGTGTTATGGTTAGAATCTTTTAATTTGTCAACACAATTCTCTGCTACTTTTAGATTTTCACCATACTATCATTAAACTCAAGTTGGGAATAATTATTTGTTACTTTAGTATTATTGTACATAGAGACAAAGAGTTGTATACAATTTTGGACATGTATTAAGTTTATTCATTTTCTTGTTTTTGAATACATTTAGACGTCAAAAATTGTCTGTCCTTGAATTACTGGTGGAATGGAGGTGAACTCTTTCCACCAAAACATTTCTTAAATGATGAATGTATATAATATTTTAATCCTAAATATTACATGTTTATAGATACCATATTAATCTTCTGTATAAACTAAAACGTTTTCAATATTTTGCAAAAAGAGACTAATATCTGTTAATCAACAAGCATTTCTATTCTCATCTGAAATGTAAATTAAGCACGGAACTATAAATTGGTTCTATACAAAATCATAACCATAGATTATGACTGCCAACCTGATGAAGTTGCATCTTTGTGACCTCAGTTATTTTTTTCTTCTTTTGTGGATTTGGCGAATACCTGAGTCTCAATATCCAATTCCAAAAGATAACATAACTTTTCTATTCATCTTTAAATTTCAATAAAGCTGCTAAAATATCACGTAAAATGAGATCAAGAAAATTAAGAAAAAGAGATTACATTTCAATAAAAATATATCTTCTATTTCTTTCAAATCTAATTTTCATATCATAATCTAATATAAGAGACAGTCCAAGAATCTCTGTTATGAGAGCAGCTAGAATTACTCAAGTAAAACAGCCTCTTGAAGTACAAGAATTATCTACACCTAAACCAACAGGATCTCAGGTGCTTGTAAGAGTACAATCGTGTGGTGTTTGTCATAGTGATATACACTTATGGGAGGGAGGATATGAAGGACCGTCAGGAACGTTTTTAAAAACCACAGACAGGGGTGTAAAATATCCGTTAACTCCAGGACATGAAATTGCAGGTATAATTGAAAGTATGGGTGAGCAAACAGAAGGTTTTAGCAAGAATGAAAAAGTGCTTGTCTTCCCTTGGATTGGAGAGGGACTTTGTCCTGCATGCAGAACAGGAGAAGAGAATCTATGTGATAAACCAAGATCCTTAGGGGTTTACCGCGATGGAGGGTATGCTGAATATGTATTGGTGCCAAGTTACAAACATTTAGTCAAAATAGGTGAAGAGATGGACACCGATATTAGTGCTTCTTTATCTTGCTCTGCGCTTACAGCTTTTGGTGCAGTGAAAAATGGTAACCTGACACCTAACGATAATGTTGTTATTGTAGGAGCAGGAGGACTTGGATTGATGGGTATACAACTAGCAAAAGCAATTAAGGGTTCACGAATAATTGCAATGGATATAGATGATGAAAAATTAAAAGCAGCAAAGGAAAATGGCGCTGATAATATTATAAATTCAAAAAAAGAAGATCCTATCAAAGCGGTTAAGGAGCTAACAGATAACTTGGGAGCCGATGCTGTAATCGATTTTGTCAATGCATCTAAAACAGTAGAAACAGATATGCAATTGCTTAGAAGGAGAGCTAGGTTAGTGTTAGTAGGACTCTTTGGTGGTGAACTGAAAGTAAATCTAGTGTCAATACCAACTGGTGCATATAAAATAATTGGATCATATACAGGTAGTATAAATGACCTCATAGAACTTGTCTCACTAGCAAAAAGAGGAATAATTAAACCAATTATTTCAAACAGATTCAAACTTGACCAAGCCACTGAAGCATTAACGATGTTAAAAAATGGTAAAATATTGGGAAGAGGTATAATAAATCCGTAATGAAGACAAATTGACAATATAAATCCCACACCAGAAAAGATCCTTAACCATATAATGTAATAAAAGAATCATTTCCTGTATTATTTATTTCCAGTTATAATTTTCATCTGTTTTGACAAAGACCAACTAAGTACTATCATTATCGCTACTATCAAAGCAATTACTAAAAATTCCGGTACTGTTGGGGTCGATATGATTTGAATAATATCACTGCCTACTTCTAAATCGAATGCAAGAATTAATCAAATTCCTACTTAATGCTTAATGCCTTACTCTTTGTCGTAGTGAGGATTTGTGTAATATTTTAAAAAACATTTGAATACATGAATGATTGACATTGCAGATACTATTCCTGTCGTTACATCAATTGCTATTGTAAGATATTCTAAAAAGATCGAATCAATTCGTCGTGATTGAAGGGAGAATTAGGTATCTTATCTAATTCTAAGTATTAAAATAATAACATATTAAAGCTATAGATAGTTTTTAGTTATGCACAATAATATACAATACATATTATCTTTTTCAGTATCTTTTAAAATAATGAGTTGAACATATTTCTCATTATCTTTATTCATTCTATGACAATAATAAAACTTATAAAATAATTGTAAACTTTCTAGTAAAATTTTTCTACTTGCGGTATGAGATGATAAAACATTTTACGAATTCGAGTAAATAACTCAATAATATCGTATTGCTGGCTCTCCAATATCTACAGATTATTTTATTTACTATGACATTAGAATCTTATTTTTGTACCGATATCGGTATTACTCACTAGATGTCCTTACTTCCTCGGTTTCTCCGATTAATTTAGTAACCGGTTAATCAAGTCTTTGGAGAATATGGTAATTCCAAAGTGGAAATAAAAATTCTGATAGAAGAAAGTAAAAATAAAATTTGATGAAATTATTTTATTTTGAGATGATTTGTTAAAGCTTAAACCCTCCAACCTCAGAGCATTCAAAGCTGTTAAGATTGTCTCCGAAGGTGCATTTTATAACATGGGTCTCAGGTCCAATAGTAAAAGTGAGACCAGAGGTAGAAAATATACCATCTATAGCACTGTCAAGAACTGATTTTATCTTTTCGTTAATTTGTTCCTTGCTTGCAAAGGGGTTTGCGAGTCCTGTTGCATTTGAATCGGGAGAACTATTTTCTTTTACCTTCACATAACCACTTGTAGGTGAGTTAGTAAAATCATCAATAATAGATGATAATACTAAATCTCTTCCTTTATCATAATCAAATTTGGTTCCTTTAATAGTATAAGTAGTATCAAAACCATTAACATAACTTGCACCATCTGTAACAATTAAGCCACTAGTTGCATCCCTTGAGATAGCTATAGAATATTCAGAATTTTTGCTGGTTTCTGTTTGAGCATTCGCGTTTAATATTGAAAGGCTAATCATCGAAGTCGATACTGCTAATACAATAGCAATAAAAATGGATATTTTTGGTGTCATAAATCATTTCTCTGTTATAAAACACTATGATACGAAGATTACTATCTTTCTACTTTGTAATAATATCTAAAACAATCTAATTATTCCCAATATTTGTCCGAATTTTTTTAATGTTATCTATGAAGATGTAGTAGTAGGGAGGATGGAAGGAGTGGCATCAATGTTTTGGTAATACATGTGACTAAGATTCAAAATCATAATTTGAGTGACTAAATGTGGATTCGAATTTTCTTCTCTGATAATAACATCGATACAAAAAGCTGCAAATCTTATTACCACCTATAAGACTAATAAACTTTTAAAGTTGTCATCTATATTATCAATTACATATCATTTTGAGTATATCCTAAATCAAGCGAGAGCTAAAGTCATGGTTGCATTATTTCTTGTTCTTAAAAGTGGTGGTATAGTTATTAATAGAATTTTAACTTTTGATTGAAATTATTATGCTAATCTAGTAAAACTTAAATCTAACTATAATTGAGTTGTTATGTGACTCAACAACGTCCAACTGGAATTACTGTAATCTCAATTCTTATGATAATTGGAGGATTAATTCTCTTATTTACAGGAATCGCTCCTTTAGTTATAGGTCCTTTGATTAGTATAGATTCTGATTATTCAACTAGTTCATTAGGATTTCTTATTACAATAGGCGGTTTAGTACTAGTTATACTAGGAATAGCAAGTTTAATTGTCTCATGGGGTCTTTTAAAAGGAAAAAGATGGGCAAGAACAATTACACTCATAATCAGTATAATTGCAATAATATTTGCAATTATTTCTCTTGTTAGTAGTGGCGAGTTAACACATATTATTTCAATAATAATTTATGGTATAATAATTTACTATATGTTTACAGACAAAGTAAAATTATTTTTTGGCAGGGTGAAGGAACCAACTACCTAATTTCTTTTTT
>DASUZI010000182.1:0-5078 GCA_036376955.1 Nitrososphaeraceae archaeon | reverse complement strand
ATATTGCTAGTGAAATAGCAATGGGAGCAAGAATAATTGAGGAAATTGAAACACCTATAAAGAATCTTCTAATTTTGGTTATCTGTTCAATAAAACTATCTATAAGAGTGAGTATGTTGTTTCTTTCACTATTCATAATTGTACTATCATTGATATTTCCTCTTTCATTTTGATTAATCAATTCAATTTTCTTTTTCATACTATTCCTTTTAGATGTTATTAATTAAATAATGGTTAACTAAGTTAACTATCTTAAATTAATTCACCTTTTAATTATTTTTATATTTATCAAATAATTGTATTATATTGAATTTTTTCGTATATTAAAATATAATTCCAAAAAATCTACATTTAAGGTTTATTAGTTGAAATCAGAAAATAATAATCAATGAATTATAATAATGGTGTTCCTATTAATTCTAATTTCTTTTGTGAATCATAAAATTTAATTTGAGACTGATATTCTAATTTTGATGGAGTAAACATTTCATTACCTGTATCAAATAGTAATTTACCTTGATAAATCAAAACTTTTTCTCCGGTTGTAATATTTTCTTTCTGATTAGTCAGATTAAACAAACCAGATAATTTATAGAATTTATATTCTGGAAAATTGTCTTCAGAATTTGTTTTATCTTCAATTTTTAATGTTCCCGAGAGAAATTTTGAATTTTCTGCTCCAAATCCATCATCAAATGAGGTATTCTCAAATTCATAGAAGCAATTTTTATCTGGACAAATCTTATTTTCCTCGCCAAAAGTAAGAGTTGTTTTCTGAAAATTAAGACTAGTGGCTATAAAATCATCTTTTGTTAGGAGAGCCTTGATTTCAATTGTATCAAATGTTCTAGAAAAAGAAATACTCATTGGAATGATGTACAAAGTCATAATAATTGAAAGAGTGTAAACTAAATAATATATAAATTTCATATAAAGTTTGTCTATAATCCTGATCTTTTAAAGATATTGAATAGTTCTCCCATTCATACTTGACATTCCCTTTTCAATAATAGCTAAATATCCCTAATAATTGTTAAAGTAAAGGCGACTTGGACAATGGCATAATGAGAAATATTCTCCAATCATTGGTTTTTGACTAATTAACTTTGTTCACTTATTTTTAAATATTCTCAACTCTATAAATTGCTACTCTAATCAACAGGAGCCATTAGAATAGCCATAGCCGAAGACCTAACATATGCTCGATCCATTCTAGGCTAGGCTTTAAGCAAATTATTTCCATTATTAAATATCATATTATCAATTGGAATACACTCTCATAATGAAGTTCTGTAACTCCAATAACTTCTATTATATATTTTTGCTCAAATGAACGTAACCATTTTTTAAATTATGTTAAGACTTGTTATTATAAAGATAAGCAATATATTCAGTATGGATATACTGGTAAAATATTACTGTTCTCATATGTTGTGTTCATGCAACGTGTTTTGGTAATCCAATATTGCAATCATGAATTTCTCTTAATTTAGCAACAGAAAGAATATCTAATCAATTTTTTTCAAGAATGCGAAAAGATGACTAATATAACTTGATGTAAACCTACAACTCCAATTCTACTCTAGACAGTCCAACTGATTCTATAGGTAAACCCTATCGTTAATATAAAACCAAAATAGTTTTTTATCAATATGATAGTCATACTAGAATTAGATATATTATCTTAATAACTGTAATTTGCTTCTATAAAACATAATTAACATAAATTAATCTACTTCTGACAGATTATCTTATAAATATAGTTAATAATAATCCTATAGAATACTACTACATTATTACATAATTTAATTCGCGGATATAGATAGCTAATGATGATCTATAAACCAATTACTTAATTCAAATATAATTAAAAAATTAATCTGTTTCTATACGAAAATTGTTAGAAAAAAGAAGATACTATTTAATCATACTAACTTTATTACTATTTGTAAGTATTGATATTTCATCTTATAGTTATATTGCGTTAGGAAAGGAAGAGGATAATGATGATGAGGATGAGAATAATGCAATAGAAAAAGAGAATGATGACGGTAAAAATAGAGAAGATTTTTCTCTAAATGAATTACTTGGAAATAACGATGGGGATAATCATAACGATGAGTATGATGATAACGATGATGATAATGATATAAAAGAAATAGACCAGGATAAGGTACCTTTTATACTTCCTTTTACTGCTGTACCATTTCCTTAATTGTTTTATTCTTAAATAATTGAGTTAGATATGTGATTTTATTATTTTAATAGTATTTGGAAAATTCAATATTATCTCAATAAATACACCTCAAGATTGAGCTATATGTATATAAATTACTTCTAAGAAGATTTGATATAGTATGTTATTTAAATTATCATGAAGATGATAGAGAATGAAGAGACAATTAACACGAAAATCAAAATAATAGTAGTAATATTATTTACAATAATCACTATAACTGTAATACATATTTTGATAAATGAAGGTATGGCTAAGGAACAAGGAATTGCACTAATTAATCCAACAAATGTTACTAATGAAACATTTCGGAACAGTCTTCCTGTATATAAAGATATATTAACTGGTATATAAAATATATCCGATTCAATCTTAAATTTATAAAAACAATATTACTTCACTAAAAGAATTATTTTAACTTTCTATAATCATTGTTGATAATTGAAATTTAAAATTAGTTAGTTTAAACTATAATGATATAAAAATTTAATTGCTACAAGTTATAAATAATAACTAAAGCTTTAGAATCGGCAATATTAAGGTATAAACCATTGATTATAAGTCAAAGATCTAATCTAATAACTGGTAAAATAAAAGGACTAAATACAAATATCTAAAAAATACAAAAAAATATTAGATTAGGGTTAATATTAACATATACCTGGTTTTTCATTACTATTGATTTAATCTAATTCCAATTATGTATATTGATTGATTCACTCGGATTATTTTGTGGTTTGTTTTTGCACGCTTTTAGGTTACTACCTATTTGTTCTAGTGCTATATTATTTAATTTTATAATTCATGTCAGAACATTATTTATGAGATTACTCATTTTTAACAGTAACTTGTAGAGTTACACCGTTCTTGCATATTGTCTCAGATTCTTAGTGTGTAAATCAAATTTCCGTAAGATAAATGTCGTTTTAGGACTATAACTGATAAAGTATTCATTCATAATTCATTTAGTATAAACATCCATTGATACTTGATTAAATACTACAAAAATGCTTCGAAATTTAGTTTTGTAAATTTTTATATTTTATAATGTAAGAATCGCTGAAAATATACTCAATTATTGAAAGTGTTGTTTGATTGTTATGATGAAGTGATGTATCCTAGCTATACAGCTATGTTGCATAATCTAGGCATAGAAAATAAACAAAAGACTAAAAAATATGTTCATTGAAATAAGTTACCAAATAAAATCTCAAATAGGATGAAATGAAGGAGATGTAATCTAAATTGTACATCTACTAGAGTATAATTGAAAAATCAAATATCATTTTTGAATAATAAATTACATCAGAGGATTTATCTGAAATGACATATTGTATAAATATTACATTTTATATAACAAATCTATTTTTTTACTATTTGCAGAGTAATTTCTTTTTCAATACCCTTACGATGTTAATGATGTAAATCGCCTAGTTAATTAATTAAGATTCAATAAGCAATATTTTAAGGAAAAATAACAGATTAGTTATGGCGAGATGGAGAATTTATTCTGGATAATATCTCTTTTGAATTAGAACTTTTGATAATTGAAGAAAAGTTTGTGATAGCCATAGCCTACTATATGAAGCAAGCAGTATAGACTGGCTATGGCTAACTGTAGTTATTGTTTAGAGTATGCTACTATATGCTTCAGAATATTTAAAAATAGGTGAACAAAGTTAACCCGGATCATGATTAACCAACTCTTTTTTTCATACATTGACTCAATATACATTTTCATTTACAATGTATTTTATAATAAATGCTATTAACGACCTTATTTTATGATTTCATTATGATTTAACAAAATACACCGTTCCTTTTATAGATCTATTATTTGTATATGACATGTTAAGAGCATATATTTTGATCATTTGTAATCCAGAAGTTAGATATGAGATTGCTAATATTATTGAAAAACTGGATAATGTTGTAAATGTTGATATTATTAATGGACCCTACGATCTGGTAGTGGAAATAATATTTGATACAATGGATGACTTAAAAGCAAAAATTCAGCATGACATTAATAATATCGATAGATTGATGTCAACGTTGACTTTAATTCGCTCTGAAGATGTTTGATATAATAAATAAATAAATAATACTACAAATTAAGAGGTACTATATTGTTTAACCGTCCCAAGTGAATAATAATCCATAATATTAAATCAAATTTCACCTCCTTGAAACAACTATTCATAAATACTGATCAATTCACCCTTCTATATTTGAATATTATTTTTTCATTGTATTAATTCTAATAATATTGACATTGATATTCATAACTCTAGTTTTAATGAATTTTAACTGAAAATCATATATGGGATCATTAAAAATTTCATTTCGTTATTACAAATTCAGCAATAATTACTAGGGAAGCATAAAATCAAAAAGATTGGTATAAATAGGTCATCATGAACTAATGAAAAGTTCACCAATGCATTCTTGGAATAAGTATTAGTCCATTATCTATATACATATTATTTGCAGAAGGTGAAAAAATAAGCATATCAAATTATTAGTACATCGGTTATTCTGTATTTTTTTTCTTACCTCTTCGGCGATGTTGATTTTTAATACTTTTAAAATAATAGCAAATGAATAACATGAAGTACCTAAAACAAATAAAATTACTACGTTTGGTAAATTCTATCTATTATTAATACAAATATTAACTATAATACAATGTAAAAGAAAATATAATTCACATTAAAGTTAAAATATTATTATCATTCTAATATTCGAAATATGATATATACAAGGTTTATAAATATTGCAAAGAGATAGAGTTTATCTTATAATTGACATATTAACTAAATTAATTGAGTATGGAGAAGTT